>DATJKY010000688.1:0-12703 GCA_035490955.1 Terriglobia bacterium
CGCGCACTCCGTGAAGGTCGACAAGGATGGCAACGTTTGGGTGGCTGACAAAGGCTCGGACATGGTGATCAAGTTCAACCCTGAAGGCCGCGTGGCGATGGTCTTTGGGCGCAAACAGGAAGCCTCGGACGAGGGCACAGAGCCGCTGCGCCATCCCAAGCCACCCCTGCCTCCGGTGGACGGGATGTTCAGGCAAGTAACCGACATGGCCTGGGATGCGGCCGGAAACACGTATATCAGCGACGGCTATATCAACTCTCGCGTCGCGAAGATCGATAAAGACGGCAATTGGCTGAAGTCGTGGGGGGAGCCCGGCGACGGCCCCGGACAGTTCAACACTCCGCATAGCATTGCGGTGGACGCCGAGGGGCGCGTCTACGTGGCCGACCGTGGCAATCGCCGCATCCAGGTGTTCGACGGCGAGGGCAAGTTCTTGCGCCAGATCACCGTCGACGTGCCAGTTGATCCGGACGCCCGTCCGGCAATCGGCAACAAGCCGGGCGCGACCACGGGGGCGATGGCGCCCGGCGCGCCCTGGACGGTTTGCATCACGCCGGGGCCCCATGAAGTGCTGTTCACCTCCGATGGATTCCCAGGCCGGATCTACAAGCTCACCTTGGATGGCAAGGTTTTGGGCGTGCTCGGAGAATCCGGCAAACAACTTAAGCAGTTCGGTTGGATCCACGAAATCGCGTGCCCCTCGGAAACTGAACTCTACGTGGCTGAATTGTTGAATTGGCGGGTACAAAAGTTGATTCTCGAAGCGGGTCGTTAGTTCACAATGCCTTGATCGTTCCAAGGAGACGTAAGGGCAGGGCTTCAGAGTCTGTGTGAAAACCGAGTTCGCCTCTCGTAGAGGCCAGCTTCAGCCGGGCATCTTGTTGAAAAGAGTGTGCCGGCCTGAAGGCCGCCGCTACGAAGAACGCCCAGGGCGTAGGTTTTCACACAACTCGTCGGCCCCGCCCCGGCACGACTGAAGTGGTGCCCCTGGAGTGCTAAGTGCCTGATCTAACATCTGCCGCCAAGCTCTCCGGCTTTCGAGGTTTTTTTGTCTCGTCCCGCAATCCCAACGAAAAGGTTGCCTCTTTTTCCGCGGCGTGGTGGGTGTGGAAAAATCACGGGCCTCACGGTAGATCAAACACTCTGAACTGCGCTCCGGTAGACCTCCAGAACTCGTTCCGCCACGCTCTCTATCGAGAGCTGTGCCATCCGTTCCCGGCTACGGGCGCGAGTGCTGCGGCGGCAAACCTGGACGATAGTGGAGGCGATCGCCCCCACCTCACGTGGCACCAGATGGTTGCCTTCCGTCCGCTCGATCAGTTCGGCGGCATCTCCCACATCGACCGTGACAACCGGCAAGTTGCAAGCAAGGGCCTCCTTGACGGCATTGGGAGAGCCTTCAATCGTCGAGGCCATAACCATGAGGTCCGCAGCGTTAACGTAAAGGGGCATCTGTTCCTGGGGAACACGATAAATGTGCAGGATCTCGAGCTCCGGGACTTGCTCACGGGCGCGCGCGACCGCCGATTCCACCAGATCGTAACGCTTGCGTAGTTCGGCGCGGTTATAAGCAAAAAGAACGATTTTCCTAGTCGGGTCGAGGCCGAGGGCGCGGCGTGCCGCGACGCAGTCCATGGGACGAAACAGGTTCAAGTCGACGCCGTTAGGAATGACGTGCGCCGAATCCAGGCCCAGCCGCCGCTTCATCTCGTTGCTTTTGATGATGACGGATCGAACCAGACGCGCCAGGATGTAACTGGAAGCTTTGAGAAGCCGGCCGTAGAACGTGAGACGGCCACGGCTATCAAACTTGCCCAGAACGTCGTCCCCCAGGAACGAGACCACTACGGGAACGGGCATCTGGCAGCGAGCCACCCACCCTGATAGACCCATGTGGGCGTGGATGAGATCATAGTGGGCGGCTCGCAAGCGCCGCCTCAGTTGACGAACCGAACGGAAGTAGTTCCAGCGTGACTCGCGGCCGTTGATAAAAAGGAGGTCGTACTCCACCCCCAGAGGCCGGAGAGACTCCATCTGGGCCTTGACGAAGCTACCATAACCAGGGTCGTCCGGGTAGGGCCAGAGGTTGGTCACCACCAGGACACGACAAACAGCCATGCAAGACACACTCTACTACCAATCGGAGACTCACTGAAGGCCGCCCGATCGGTAAATCGCAGCTCCTGATCAACGGTCTCGAGGTCGGGACAGGAGTCTCCGGTGACTGCTGAGGCGACCGACACGGAGAACCCGCCAACGCGACGTGCAATTGTCCTCGGACCCAGGGCAGGTGTATGTTTATCGTTCGCAGGTTTGAAGAGGGAATCCTGGATGAAACGAGCTGAACGGAGTTTTCTTGTCTCGATCCTGCTTGTTTTAGTGACCAGCTCTGCCTGGACGCAGATCCGCCCGTCGTTCCCGCCAAAACACATCGTAATTCGTGCGGGGAGCGTTTTGGATGTGAAGACCGGCAAGGCGCTGCGGGATACGGCGATTGTCATCGAGGGTGAGAAGATCGTGAGTGTGGGTCCGGCTTCCGCAGTGCCTGCCACCGCCGACGCAACGGTCATAAACCTGCCGAACGCTACCGTGCTGCCCGGCCTGATCGATGCTCACACCCACCTCACCTTTAATCCCAGTTTCGGCTACGAGATGCTGGGGATCTCAGTGCCCCGCGAGGCGCTGACTGGCGCGCACAACGCGCGAGTCACGCTGGAGGCGGGGTTCACTACCGTACGAAACGTAGGTGCTCATGCCTATTGCGACGTCGCTTTGCGCGACGCGATCAATGCTGGCGACGTTCCGGGACCGCGCATGCTGGTCAGCGGCCCAGCACTGAGCATCACCGGCGGCCATTGCGATAATGACCTGCTGCCCTTCGAGTATCACGCGACATACGACGGCGTTGCGGACGGAGTGGAAAGCGTGCAGCACAAGACCCGCGAGATCATCAAGTATGGCACCGATTTGATCAAGGTCTGTGCTACAGGGGGAGTGCTTTCGAAAGGTGATGATCCGAACGCTTCGCAATACACGCTCGAAGAAATGAAAGCCATTGTGGCCGATGCACACCGGCTGGGCAGAAAGGTTGCGGCGCACGCCCACGGGGCGCAGGGCGTGATCTGGGCGTCGGAGGCAGGCGTGGACTCCGTCGAGCACGGACATTTGATGAACGACGCTGCCATCGCTGCCCTCAAGAAGAACGGCACCTACCTGGTGCCTACACTTTACCTGATGGATTGGCAAAGGGAAAACGCTGCGAAAGCGAACCTACCGGATTTTGCAAAGCGCAAGATGGAAATGGTTTCGGAAATGGGAAAGACCAACGCCAAAAAGGCCTTCGAGGCTGGCGTGAAGATCGGGCTAGGAACCGACGCTGCCGTCTATCCCCACGGCCTGAACGCCCATGAGCTGGCTGTCTACGTGAACCTGGGCATGAGCTCCCTTCAGGCGATTCAAACGGCAACCGTCAACGACGCCGATCTATTGGGGTGGTCTGACAAGATCGGAACCCTTGAGCCCGGCAAGTGGGCTGACATTATTGCGGTGGAGGGCGACCCCCTCCAAGACATCACCGTACTCCAGCATGTCAAGTTCGTGATGAAGGGAGGAGAGGTGGTGAAGAACGACTACGCAAAATGATCCGCCGTTCGGATTCTCTGCTCTGCCAAGAACACCCGCCATCGCGCGGCGCCCCAGCGCTTTCCTTCTTCCTTTGACGTCCTCAGTTCTCCTTCGATCGTCTGGCATTCCATGATCGGCGATAACGAACAAAAGCAGATCCCTCGCTCCGCCCCGGCGCCCGAAGCGGCTCCGCGGCTCGGAGCTCTGGAGCGCAGAGCGGGCTCTGGGGCGCAGGGCGCTCGGCATGACATGGTCGGGGCCCCTTCACCAGCCTGTTAGATTAAGCAGGTGTAAAGCGATTTTTGTTTCGGAGTCAGCTCGTTGTCAGACAACCCAGCGTGGCCAGAGTGGCTCTATATAGTCTGCGTGATAATCCGCCTGAGTTGAGAACAGGCACGCCGGCAGCGGAAGGTAGTCCTACCCGCCCGCCGCCAAAGTTGATGTATAATGGGCGATTCGTCGCCAGCGTGCAGTGGCACATGTGAGACTGCCACTGCCCGGGGATGCGACGTTCCTGCTGACCTCCCGGAAAGCGAATTGCTTACGGGTTGGGGTGAGTTCCGGCGTGGTCGTTCTTGCTCATAGAGCAGCCGGATCCTGCGACGCCTGCCAGTTCACCACCTGAACCGGTGAGAGGAGGACCGATTGAGATCGTTCTGTGCCACGGTGCTTATCACGCTCCTTATGCCAGTCTTGAGCGCCGCCCAAACGAAGACCCAGCCCGCAACGCCACCCCAGCCTGCCGCGCCGGCGCAGGACACCACCCCGACCTCCACCGATTCGGACCAAACGCAGCCCCAGTCCACAACCCCGGCCGAGCCTACCTCGTCGAAGCATTGGTGGGAAATATGGAAGCACGGGCATAAAGCGCCAAAAACCCCGCCTCAGCCTGCCACCCCGGCCCCCACTGTTTCGGACCAAACGCAGACCGAGGCCCCAACGCCGCCCGAGCCGGCCAAGCCCGCGCTGTCCACCACGGCGGGCGCGAGTGATTCGGAATCCCAGGGCTGGACGGGATACATGCAATTCCAGGGCAGTTACAACAAGGTGAGCATCGTACTGACTGAAGCTCTGAGCTTGGGCTACAACCTCACCCCTCACCTTGGATTTAGTGGCGGGATCCCGCTCATCACGACTCGAAGTCCCTTTTCCCCGGTCGCCACGACCTTCTGGTTGTGGACTACGCTAATGGGTGAACCGTGGGTGGACCTGCACTATATCAACACGCGCCATGGGGTGCACTTCGTCTCTGTGCTGACGGGCACCATCCCGCCGACGGGTGAAACGAGGACTTTTACCACGGGTCGATTCAACGGGGACTGGTTCAACCACCTCGAACACAGCTATGGCAAATTCACTCCCTTCCTCAATCTGGAAGCTTCGAACGGGACGATCAATTTTTATTACATGCCGCGGCCGTTCAAGGAGGCACTGCCCTATCAAACCTTGGGTTTCATGTCCCAGTTTGAAGGAGGGGGAAGCTATCAGTTTCTCGGCAGGTTTAGCTTAGGTGGTTCGGGCTACGCGCTTGTGCCCGCCGGTCCGCAGAAAGTTTACAGCCGACTCGTGCCACCCAATTCTGCAATAGCGGGTACCCTAGAGCACAACCGTTATTACACCACCGGATTTCTGACGCAAGGCCCGCACTTCATTAGCGAGGACTACGGGGCCTCAGCGTGGTTTGAGGTAAACGGTCTGAAATACGTGAGTCGATACTTAAGCATACAAGCAGCGTATACCCGGAGTTTCTACCACGCTCTCAACATCTACACATTAACGATAAATTTCAACGGGACTGCGTTGTTTAGAAAGATCACCGGAACCCAGTAGTGGGGTGAAGCTTTGCATTCTTTTAGACGTTCCCAGCGGTGGAGGCGGGAACAGATCGGAATAATTTCTTCATTGATCGCGCTGGCTCTGGCCGCCTTGTGGCCGCAGGAGGTAAGTGCAGGAGGCGAGACGCCGACGCGCACAGAGGCTGCTTCTCCGCCTCGCGTGGCGGCCTTCTATGCCGACCTGCGACTCAGCTTTGAGGTCAACCAGGGACAGACAGACCCGAGCGTGAAGTATCTGGCTCACGGCCCGGGCTACACGCTGTGGCTCACCGCTGACCAGGCGGTGCTCGCCCTGGGTTCCTCCGCCCAGCCCTCCACCACTTCTTTGCCCGTAGTGCGCCTGGAACTGGTGGGTTCCGACGCCGCTCCCCGCGTCTCAGGCGAGCAGCCGCTGCCCGGCGAGAGCAACTACTTCCTGGGCAACAACCCTCAGGCTTGGCACACCAGGATCCCGACCTTCGCCCAAGTGCGCTACAGGAACGTGTATCGCGGTGTGGACCTGATCTATTACGGCCGCCAGGGGCAACTGGAGTACGATTTCGTGGTTCAGCCGGGAGCCGACCCTAGCTCCATCCAGTTCGCGATCAATTCGGATGAAAAAGTAGGCAATCGGCAGAAGCCAGTCGGCGGTGCGATGGAAGGGCAAGATCCCGCGCCTGCAGGTCAATCGGCAATCGACAATCGCAAATCGTCAACCTCAGGGCCCCTACGGATCGACGGGAATGGAGATCTAGTCGTGGGTATCGAGGGGGGTGAAGTCATTTTCCACAAACCACTCGTGTATCAACCGGGAACGGACTACGGGCCAACAACCAACAACCGGAAACCAAGAAATAATCCCAAGAAAGTTATTGACGGCCACTACGTACTCAAAGGCCGCCGCGTAACCTTCGCAGTTGGCAGCTACGACCGCCGGCAGCCTTTGGTGATCGACCCGGTGCTGAGCTATTCCACTTATTTGGGTGGGTCGGGGCCGGACGTTGCCTACGGCATCGCTGTCGATAGCTCTGGCAACGCCTATATCACGGGTTCGACCTCATCCGTCAATTTCCCCATCGTATCCGCTGAGCAGCCAACCTATGCCGGCAACGGCGATGCGTTTGTGGTGAAGCTGAACGCTACCGGATCGGGGATACTCTACTCCACTTACCTTGGAGGCAGCGGCCCAGATACCGGATTCGCGATCGCCATCGATTCCTCCGGCAACGCTTACGTAGCCGGCAGCACCTCCTCAGTTGCCTTTCCAACGGTAAACGCGTTTCAGCTTGTTTATGGAGGCCCGGGCGCAACCCAAACCGGCTACGTTCCTCAGTCGAACGGATTCATTGCCAAGTTGAACCCTCAGGGTAATAAGCTGCTCTATTCCTCTTACCTGGGAGGTAGCACTTCACCCGGAGGCAGGCCTGCCGACTCCATTCAGGCGATAGCAATAGATTCCTCCGGCGCTGCTTATGTGACGGGTTCAGAACAGTCCACGGATTTCCCTACCGTCAATCCTCTTCAAATTGGAAATAACGGCGCCTCAGACGCCTTCGTAACCAAGGTCAACCCATCCGGCAATGCTCTGGACTATTCCACTTTCTTGGGAGGCTCGGGCGCCGACGTCGGCAGGGCCATCGCGGTAGACGGGTCCGGCGACGCATTCCTGGCTGGGTACACGCTCTCCAGCAACTTTCCGACTCAAAATGCCTTCCAAGGCACGAATCCAGCGGCCACCAACGCCCACTGCTTTGTGACGGAACTCAACCCTGCCGGCACGTCGCTCGTGTTCTCCACGTATTTCGGGGGCACCGGGCAGGACCGGGCGTTCGGGATTGCCCTGGATTCCCAGGGCAACATCTACCTGGCCGGCGACACAACCTCAACGGATTTTCCGATTACTGCCAACGCGTTTCAGAGCATGAATCAGGGCCAAGGTGATGCCTTCGTGAGTAAGCTGAACCCTTTAACAAGCCCCCTCTCCGTGGTTTACTCGACGTTCCTGGGAGGGAGCGCGGCAGACCAGGCAACTTCGATTGCCGTTGACGCCAAAAATAACGCATACCTAGCTGGCTTCACCTCGTCTCCCAACTTCCCGACCCTGGACCCGCTTCAGGCCAGGCTGGGGATCTCCGGCGCAAGCGCTTGCACCTCAGGTATTTGCCCTGACGCATTCGTCAGCGCCTTTAACACTTCCGGAACTGCCCTGTACTCGACATACTTAGGGGGAAGCGGTGCGGACCTCGGTCAGGCGATCGCCGTTGACTCTAGCGGGGACGCGTATGTCGCCGGTAGTACCACTTCTTTGAACTTTCCTGCCATTCTCGGCGCGTTGCAGGGAACCCTCGTAGCGACGGGCACAAACAGCAACGCCTTCGTTGCCAAGGTCAGCCCGGTCGACGACCCTGGGGTTGCGATCACGCCCCAGCAGCTCAACTTCGGCAATCAGGCTCTCAACACCACTAGCAATCCCCAAACGATGATTCTCATCAACGCCGGTAGCGCGGCATTGTCCATCACGAGCATCGAGGCGGGACCGAATTTCGGCGCTACGGACGATTGTGGCACGCTGTTGCCGCCCGAGGGCGGGAACTGCACCATTCAGGTTACTTTCACACCTACCACACTGGGCAGCACAACCGATCAGATCACCATCAATGACAGTGCCGCCGGCAGCCCCCATCGTGTCGTTGTGACCGGAACCGGAGTCGCCTCAGCGGCAGGGTCCTTGACGCTGTCACCCAGCAGCGTGTCCTTTCCCCCGCAGGTGGTGGGCGTGACCAGCCCTCCGCAGGTCGTCCGGCTCTCCAACACCAGCTCGGCTGCCGTGACCCTTACGGCGCCCATCAGCGTGAGCGGGGACTTCTTCCAAACTAACAACTGCGGCTCAACTCCGAGCGTGCTCGAGGTGGGAGCTAGTTGCGCGATTACTGTCTTTTTCACTCCCACGACGTCGGGAAGCCGCTCGGGCACGTTGAGTATCACCGCCAACACCGGCGCGCAGAGCGTTGCCCTCGCGGGAGCTGGAAACCCTGTCTTTACGCTCTCAGCCAGCGCCAGATCTACAACCATTATAGTCGGAACCACCACTGCCACTTTCACGGTCAGCGCATCGGCGCCAAGCTCCTTCACGAGCTATATCGTCCTTTCCTGTGCCTCGGGCGCGACCTGCACCTTCAATCCCACGTCAATTGTGGCCGGCCAAAGTAGCACTATGACCGTTACCGGTCTCTCCGCCGCCACCACCAATCCCTTTAACTTCACAGTAACCGGAACGGCGCAGACGCAGACCTCAAGCGTAGCGCTCACCGTGTTTCTCGAGGACTTCTCGGTTAGAGTGACACCTGTTCTCGCTAATGTTGTCGCCGGCCAGTCGGTTACCTATACGATTACAGTAACTCCGATCAACGGATTCAACCAGGTGGTGCAACTTGGCGTCAGCGGTATGCCCCAGGCGACGACCGCCACGTTGTCACCTCCGGCGGTGACGGTGCCCGGAACCGCACCGGTCACCGCGTTGGCGACGTTGACCACAACAGTGCAGACTACGCGGCTCTGGTGGCCTTTCTCCAATGGTCGTGTACACCCACGTTCGCCCGTCTTCGGGATTCTTCCTTGGGTGCTCTCTCTGGCAGCTCTTCTGGGAGTGTTGGTTGTGTCCGCTACCGGGTGGATGCCAACTCGCAAACGCGCTGCGGCTGCCGCGTGCCTGGCGATGCTGCTTTTCTTCGCAGCCCTGCAGATCTCCTGCAACAATTATCCTACCCAATCCCCCGTGACCCAAGCGATCACCGGGACCCCCTACGGAACTTTTACGCTCACGGTATCGGGTCAGCTGGGTATCAACCACAGCGTGTTACATACAACTACGATGAATCTTTCGGTTGGGCCTTAGGAGGAGATGCGAGTGACTCATTCAGCCAGCTTTCCAGACCCCGCGCTCAGAAAAGCCCGGCGTACCCGGGCCACAGAAGGCGTGAAAAAATCGCGGCCTGACCGTCGGCGATGGGTGGAGCGGCTTTGCCGCCTGCTGTGCGGAAAGCCTCCGGCTTTCCGGGAAGCTGCCGGGCCTGAAGAACTTACGGTTTTTCTCTTGTTGGCCGCTGGGCCGGAAAGGCTGAGCCTTTCTCCTGAGACCCGGTCGGGACGAGGCGCACAGCAGGCGGCAAAGCCGCGATTTTTTCACACCTTCACAGGTGCTGAGCTCCAGACCATGAACCTGCGGGGAGGTAGCGCTAGAAGTGCAGAGGCTGGAACACGGTTCGGCGCTCGGGTAAGAAGCATCGGCCTCTGCTTTCTGATGCTGGCTCTGGCAGCCTTATGGCCGCAAGGGGCAAGTGCGGAGGGCGAGACGCCGGTACGCACAGAGGTTGCTTCTCCCTCTCGGGTGGCGGCACTCTACGCCCACTTGCCGCTTAGCTTTGAAATCAACCAGGGACAGACAGACCCCAGCGTGAAGTATCTGGCTCACGGCCCGGGCTACACCCTGTGGCTCACTGCCGACCAGGCCGTGTTCGCCCTGCGTTCCTCCGCCCAGCCCTCCACCACTCCTTTGCCGGTGGTGCGCCTCAAACTGGTGGGTTCTGACGCCGCTCCCCGCGTCTGGGGCGAGCAGCCGCTGCCCGGCCGGATTAACTACTTCCTAGGCAACAATCCTCAGGCCTGGCATACCGAGATCCCGACCTTCGCCCAGGTGCGCTACGGTAGCGTGTATCGGGGTGTGGACCTGGTGTATTACGGCCGCCAGGGTGAGTTGGAGTATGACTTCGAACTGGCGGCGGGAGCCGACCCGCGCCATATCCACCTGGGGGTGGAAGGAGCCGAGCGCCTGGAACTGACGCCGGGGGGCGATCTGCTGCTGCACGTAGCGGGAGGCGAGGTGCGGCTCCAGCGGCCCGTTGCATACCAGAGGGTGGGGCTAGAGCGGCGCAGCGTAGCCGTGCGCTATGTGCTGGGACCAGCGGGACCTGATCTGGGGGTGAAAGACTCGCGCTCGCCGGATGTGCGGGCGAGACGCCTGCGCTCCCAGGAGGTCGGTTTCGCAGTTGGCAGCTACGACCGCCTGCAGCCTTTAGTGATCGACCCGGTGCTAAGCTACGCCACCTACTTAGGTGGGACGGGCGGCGACGTTGCCTATGCCATCGCCGTCGATAGCTCCGGTAACGCCTATGTTACGGGTCAGACCTTTTCGACGGACTTTCCGACGGCTCCGACAACGCCTGCCCCCTTCCAGTCCGCCAACAAGGGCAACGGCGACGTCTTTGTGACCAAGCTCAATTCCAGCGGTTCCTCCAGCGGCTCCGGGCTTGCGTATTCCACCTATCTCGGGGGCACGGGCGCGGACGCAGGGTATGGAATTGCCGTGTTAAATGGGGATGCCTTCATTACGGGAACCACGAGTTCATTGGATTTCCCCGTGGCGCCCACCGTGGCGCCTACTGCCTTCCAAACGACTTACGGAGGTGACGGGGACGCTTTCATCACCCAGCTCAACAGTACAGGCGATAAGCTGACTTACTCTTCCTATCTGGGTGGCCGGGGCCCTGAGGTCGGCCAAGCCGTTGCGGTGGACTCGATGGGCAATGCCTACGTTACGGGATACACTCAGTCGTCCGATTTCCCCACGGTCGGCCCATTCCAGCCGACGACAGGAGGAGGCCAGGACGCTTTTGTGGCCAAGGTCAATTTCGGCGGCACGGAATTGCTGTATTCAACTTACCTGGGAGGAAGCAACGCTGACACGGGTCAGGCTATTCGGGTTGACAACTCGGAAATGCCTAATGCCTACGTTGCGGGTTTCACCTTCTCCACCGACTTCCCCACAAAAAACGCCACTCAGAGCTCGAATAACGGCCCGCCAGACGCCTTCGTAGCTGTGTTGGACTCCGCCGGCTCCGCCCTGGTCTTCTCCACGTACCTGGGTGGCAGTAGTGACGACCGGGCCTTTGGTATCGCTCTGGATTCCTCCGGAGGTATCTACGTCACGGGCCAAAGTCTTTCTGCAGACTTCCCCACTACGTCCGGCTCCTTGCAAACCGTCAATCACGGCGCCCCACCGGGTAGTACCGCGGGCGATGCCTTCGCGACGAAGTTCAATCCCAGCGGAGCCGGCTTGAGTTACTCCACATTTATTGGAGGTAGTGGTGCCGACCAAGGCAACGGTATTGCTGTGGACTCTTTGGGCGAAGCCTTTATCACCGGTTTCACCCAGTCCAGTCCGGGTCCGCCTGCGGGCTTTCCCATTTTGGACGCCGTGCAATCGGACATTGACCTAGGCCTTGGGGGTTCCTGTAAGGGAAATCTCTGCTCGGATGCCTTTGTCACGAAATTAAACGCCTCGGGTAACGGGCTGGTTTACTCGACCTACTTGGGCGGCAGCGGGGCGGATTCCGGCCGGGGAATCGCCCTTGATTCAACGGGGGATCCCTACGTCGCTGGCGACACGCAATCCACCGACTTTCCCGCCATTGCCGGAGCGTACCAGGGAGTGCTAAAAGGTACGGCGGGCAACGCGTTTGTCGCTAAAATCGACAAAGCCGACTCCCCCAACATTGCCGTTGCACCTGCCGCGCTGAATTTCGGGAATCAAGCCCTGAGCGTGCCGAGCACGACGCAGACCATGACGGTGGTCAACGCAGGGACCGCGCCTCTGACGATCACCGAGATAACCAGCAGCGAAACCCAGTATACCGAGACTAGTGACTGCGTCGCTACGCTGAATGCGGGCGGTGGTACCTGCAAGATAAATGTGACGTTCACTCCCACTGCCACAGGTGCCCTTGGCGCCACACTCTCGATAACCGATAACGCTGCCAGCAGCCCGCAATCATTTAACTTGAGCGGCACGGGCGTCACGGCGGGCACGGCCGTAACGCTCACGCCCACGAGCCTCTCGTTCTCTAATCAGGCGGTGGGTACCACGAGCAGCCCGCAGACCGTGACGATAACCAACACGGGTACAGCGGTCCTTACTATTACGAGTATCACCACCAGTGGCGACTTTCTCCAGACCAACACATGTGCGGCAGCGCCATTGAACAACCTACTCAACCCGATGCAAAGCTGTACGGCGAGCGTGACTTTCGCCCCAACCGCAAGCGGAGCCCGTAGCGGCGCACTGAGCATCTCGGATAACGCCACCGGGAGCCCCCAAACGGTGGCTCTCTCCGGGGCCAGTACTGCCCAATTCAGTCTCACTTCCTCCTCACCGATGACCACAACGCTGGTCGGCTCGACTTCGGTGAACATTCCCATATCGGCGTCCG
>DATJKY010000689.1:0-1906 GCA_035490955.1 Terriglobia bacterium
AGAGCGGTCATGGCCAGTTGGCGAGCGAGCGGAGGTGAGCCTGACATCGCCTTACCGGTGCTGGGCTGGCTTGATCAGTATCGATTCGAGCTTCGAAGCGTTCGCCCCATCGTCGATGTCGTGCAGCCCGGCCACGTCAAATGGGCATGGTTGAAAACGTTTATTGACGTCGGTCGCCGCAGCCATCTGGCAAGCGTTTACACAGTTCGAAGCCGCTCGTGGCGCAAGGATGGTCACGCCCGGGGTGCTGGAGATCGTCGCGGCGCCAGGAGCAGCATCCTACCTCTGAGAGGAGATTGGGAACTGACATCGGGACTGAGAATCTGGCTACGTGTAGGGTTCTGGCGTGCGAAGCCCATTGTTCGACCCAAACCGACCGCCCCGTGACCGTGGGTAAACAATAGGGGGCAAGAACACTAACGGGGCTTCGTCCCAGCCCGACGAGCATGCGCGAACGTGAGGGCTCCGCTTGTGGACATAAGACGGAAGTGATATTCACCTCCGTTGATGGGACCGCCGGAGCGGTCGATGGGCCGCAAGGGCCAGCCATCAAGCGGAGCCGACGATGACCATACCACAAAGCGTAGCTGAGATTCTTAAAGAGCACGTCACCCTGGAAGTGGAGGGGATCGACTCCCGACTCACTGGGACAACTTTCTGTTACCGTACGAGGCCTCGTGGCAGTCTGCACTTGAGGCCCTGCAATCTTTCCTGCACGAGATTGCCGTGGCATTACGGAAGACAAAAGTGATCGTGCCTAACTACTTCCAGCCGATTCCTCTGGCGAAGTGAGTTTCTGACGCTGCTCAGTTCGAAGAGATAGGTACTCGAAATATGAAGAGATAGGTACTCGAAATATAGCCTGGACGCATTACTTGCAGCCTCTTGTTCGCGGATGACCGGCAACTCTTCCGTGAGCGGATTAGTGAAGGTTGCCCGTCGCTCGGGTGTGGCATAATACGAAGCCCGAGATTGGATTATCAGAGCACCCACAGGGCCTTATACTTAAGGATTGCAATGAGTCTCGACGACCAGGCGCCCAAGCCCTTTTCGGAATATAGGGAGTTCATGGCTCCCGCGCCGTTAGCTACCAGCTTCCTATCTTTTTGGAGTCAGACGATCACTGGATCGCGAGGTGTATATGAGCACCGGGTACTTCCCGACGGGTGCATCGACATTGTTTTCATCAATGATGAACCCCCTATAGTGGCTGGTCCCTGGACCGTTTCCTTCGTGACCCGACTAGCTGCTGGGAGTAGCATTACGGGGGCGCGGCTGCATCCTGGTCGCGCGTCCTGCCTTCTCGGCATTCCCGCATCGGAATTGCTCAACCAGCTAGTTCCAATTGCGGCGGTCAAGGGCCCCGTGCAGAACATGCGGTTCGAGAAGGTGATTCAGCAGGCAAACGCCGCAGCTCGGCGCTGGGCCCTGGCCCAAGTTCTTCTTGCCTCGGTTGAACCTTCGGTTCTCTTCGACCAGGCGGTTTTGGCCGGTATCCGGTGGCTCTCGCGCCATCCGCAGGGCCGTATCAAGCAATTGAGCCGCTGGATCGGGATTAGCGAACGTCAGCTTCATCGGCGATTTTCGGCGGCTATTGGGTACGGTCCAAAGATGTTTCAGTCAGTGCTGCGTTTCCAGCGTCTTCTCAAGACTGCGCGCGAGAGGGGCGCGGAGCAAGGCCTGGCAGATCTCGCCGCGAGTGCCGGTTACGCTGATCAAGCGCATATGACTCGTGACTTCCAGCGTTTCGCTAACCTCCGACCAACTGAGCTGCTGCGTTCCGCCGAATCTACCCTGTAAATGTCCGATTTGTTCAAGACAAAATCGCTCTCTCCGAACTATCGTTTGATGCATGACGAGAAGGGAACTCATTGCGGGGATGGCGGCGGCAGCCGCTTTCACTGTG
>DATJKY010000690.1:0-2458 GCA_035490955.1 Terriglobia bacterium
GGAAATGGTTATCGACCTTCTCCCTCACGAAGCTCGCCACATGCTGCATTTCCGGATCCTGGAGTTCTCGTGGAATGAAATCGGCGAAAGGCTAGGCTAGAGTTTTGCACTTTTTGAGGCCTCAGAGCATCAGGGTTGTTGCCTCATTCGGTTCCGGCGAGTGCCTGAGCCCCTCCAAATATTTCTTACGAACTTTTGTTGCTTTTCTCTTGCACCTGGAGCGTGGACGTGATATCTTTCACTGTGTCGTGATGAAAGATAAGGTCACTCAACTTACCGCTTCCCGCAAGCAACTCCTTCAGCAAATCCCTGACTTGACCACTATCCTGCCGGGTTCCTTGTTGAGTCGCATGGTGCGCTGCAATAAGCCCGGTTGCCGTTTCTGCGAGAAGGGCAAGGGCCAAGGCCACGGGCCGATTTGGATTCTCTCGGTGAGTCTCGGTGATCGGCAGGTGCGCCAGGTCCCTATCCCCAACGAGCTGAGGAGAGAGGTGGAGAAAAGCCTGCGCGCGTTCGCTCAGACGCAAACCTTACTGAAGCAGATCGCGCAGGTGAATCTGGAGTTGTTCAAGGAACGGAAACGGCAGCGGCGGTAAGGTCTTTTTTTTGTGCTCTTTGTCTTTCATTTATTAAAGATGAAAGACAAGGACGCCTGATGCCCAATCTCTTAGTCCGTTCCTTTGCTCCACTCCTGCTGGCTTTTCAGTCCTGCTTCACTCAGCCCAGCTTTCATTCCTTCTGGGCCTTGTCTTGCGCTTGGATTCTCTGTTCCGGCCGCCGTTCCCTTACCCGCATCATCCAATCCGCGCAATTCACCGAGCTCAAACGCTACTGCTCCTTCCACCGCTTTTTCAGCCAAGCCCGCTGGGACCTCGATGATCTGGGCCGCCGTGTCTTCCAACTGCTGTTACCTTTTTGTGACGAGATTCTGCTCGCCGCCGTCGACGACACCCTGGCCCGGAAATCCGGGCGCCACATCTGGGGCGCCGGCATGCACCATGATCCCCTGCGCTCCTCGCCGAAACGTCCCTTCTTCGCCTTCGGCCATAACTTCGTGGTCTTCTCTTTGCAGGTGAGCTTGCCTTTCGCACCCCACAAGTACTGGGCTTTCCCCATCCTGGTTCGCATGTACCGCAAGCGCCAGACGGCGCAACGCGCGCCCGGCAAAGCGGGAAAGCTGGAGCGCAAGCAAACCGGCCAAGCCACCGCCAAGCAATATCGCACCCGTCCCGAACTGGCCGCGGAGATGATTCAGATCGTGGCGAGCTGGATACCCCAGCGCACGCTGCGCGTCCTGGGAGATAGCGAGTACGCCGGCCAATCCGTCAGCCGACACCTGCCTGCCAATGCCAAACTGATCAGCCGCATGAACATGAAGGCCGCCCTCTATGAGCCTGCCGGGAACACCGCCCGACGCGGCCGTCGGCGCAAGAAGGGCCACCGCTTGCTCAGTCCCCTGCAGATGGCGCAGGAGCCAAAAGCCCATTGGATCAAAACTACCGTCAGGCTTTACGGAAAGAAGGTCAAGCTCTGGTACCAAACCGTCGATGCCTTGTGGTATCCCAGCGCCGGCCAGCAACTCTTACGCATCGTCTTGGTGCGGGATCCCAGTGGCCGCCGCCACGACGATTGCTTCTTCTCCCTCGACCTCACCCTCACCGCCCCGCAGATTCTGGAGCTGTTTTCCCGCCGGTGGCCTCTGGAGGTTTGCTTCCGCGACGTCAAACAATTTCTGGGCTTCGAAGATCCCCAGAATCGCGTGGCCCAGGCCACCACGCGCACCGCTCCCCTGATCTTCTATATCTACGATCTCGTCTTACTCTGGTACGCGCAGGTAGGATACCGACTGACGGCGAACTCAGTCCTCGACCGTTTGTGGTACCCGCAAAAGGCATCGATTTCTTTTGAGGACATTCTTCGAACCCTACGTCACGCGACCTGGCAGGAGAGGATTTTCAGCGACCCCACTCTGGATGCCCACTCCCGAAAACTCCTCCAACCCTTTGTGGAATGGGCAAAAGCACTGGCGTAAAAATGCAAAACCCTAGCCTAGAGGATCAAGCGAACGATCATGCCGCTCTTTTCAACATCTTGATCGAGTCCGGAAGTGGCAGATTTCAGTGCAGGGCTTTACCGGCGAGATAAGAAATTAAAGCGGCTGTCGATATGCAAGCCGGAGAGTTCAGATCGAAAAGGGACTGTCGGAGATTGTGACGTTCCGCTGTTCGATAAGCACCGCTTATGGACGGAAACCTCACTTGTCGTTCCCAACCTCGAATCGAAGCTCGTGGGCCGGGGGGCAACAGCCGCTGTTCAGAATTCACGCTTCAGGATTCGCACAGCGTTATGATTGTGGTCATGCAGGGCCATATCGGAGTGCCAGAGCTTCTTGCGAGTTTCGGCTTGCCAATGCTGGTTTTCAAGCCTGAATGGAAAGCCGCCATTGAAGCCGGGCCTC
>DATJKY010000691.1:0-7730 GCA_035490955.1 Terriglobia bacterium
TGCCGCTTGGCGCGCCCCTTACCCTGGCCAGCGAATACAAGGTCGCACAAACGCTGGGTGTGGGGTGGGCGGTAGTAGGCAGCTTTACGGTGGAAGGCGATCGCCTGACGGCGCGGGCGCAACTCCTGAACGTACAAGAGTTGAGACTCTCTCCGCCCTACGAAGGCAGCGGCGAGCTGGCGGATCTGGTTGATCTTCAGACCAGGCTGGCCTGGAGGTTACTAGCTTCCCATGATGCCGGCTTCACAGCGGGGACAGAGGAAGACTTTTCCGGCCGCTTTCCCGAATTACGGCTCGACGCTTTCGAGAACTACATTCGGGGCATACTGGCGACGGACGAACAAAGCCGGGTTCGTTTTCTACGCGAGGCTGATCGGTTGAATCCACGGGATCACCAGGCGGCCTTCGAGCTGGGACGGTACTACTTCGGCGAGAAGGACTACGCAAACTCAGTGAAGTGGCTTCGCAAGTTGGATCACAAGGACCCTAACTACCTGGAGTCCTTATTTCTCGTCGGCGTCGACGAATTCTTCCTGGGTCACGAGGAAGACGCCCAGAAGGCTTTCTCCACGCTCTCCCAGCAGATTCCCCTGGATGAGGTGTGGAACAATTTCGGCGTCATTCTCAGTCGGCGCCGTCGCTACACGGAGGCCTTAGCCAGTTTTCAGCGAGCCTATGAGGGCGACCCTGCCGATGCGGACTTTTGCTTTAACATCGCGTTGTGTTACTGGTACCTCAAGCGTTACAGCGAAGCCGCCCGGTATCTCGACCAGGCGCTCAAGGTCGACGATGAGGACTTGGCAAGCCACTCTTTGCTGGCGCTCGTCTTGGGCAAGCTTGGGGACTCGGAAGGGCAGCACTCGCAGCTTCGATGGCTGGCAGCGAACGAGGAGAGGTCGGTGTCGAGTGTTGTTGAGAGCAACGCAGTACCAGAACCTCGGATAAAGAAACACTTTGACGGTCGAGCGTTCAAACTGCTCACCCTGGCCGTCGGCAACGCCTTGGAAGAGAGCCTCTCTAATTTGCCTCCGGGCGAGCACGGCGAAGTGCACCTGAGCCGGGGCAAGCAGTTTCTCTCGGCGGGGCGCCTTCCGGAAGCGGAGCGCGAACTGAACGAAGCGGCTTCGTTACTGGGCGCCAACAGCGAAGCGCATCTGGTTCTTGGCCAGCTTTACGAGGCACAGGGCAAGCACACGGAGGCCGCGCGGGAACTGCAGACTGCCCTGAAGCTTGATAACAACGCGGTGACGCACCTCTGGCTGGCCCACGTCTACCTCTCCCTAAACCAGCCGACGGCCGCCTTTGACCACAGCCAAGCCGCGCTCACCCTTGACCCTGGCAACCATGACGCCGAGCGCTTAATTGAGACTATTCGCAGTCACACGACGCCGGTAGGCAAAACACCTTGAGTTGCGATCTTGGCTGATGTGGGGTTCTTGCTCGATGAATCGGAGATTGACACCTGTCGAACTGGGTTTTGCGGCTTGCCTGACCTATCTTGCTTTCGGTCTCGTAGCTCGCGAGCCCTCACGTGCTTCTGAAGTTCGGCCGGTCGTGGTTGAGGTAGACCTCAACGACGTCGTTCAACCTGTTAGCGAAGAGTACGTGAAGCGCGGAATCATGTATGCTAACCAAGTTAATGCCGCGGCCGTGCTGCTTGAACTAAGCACTCCCGGAGGACTGGAATCCTCCATGAGAAACATTGTGCAGGCGATCATCAGCTCGCGTGTCCCGGTCATTACCTATGTTGCGCCCAGCGGCAGTCGGGCTGCCTCGGCCGGATTCTTCATACTACTCTCGGGCGACGTGGCGGTGATGTCGCCCGGAACCAACACTGGCGCTGCTCACCCGGTGATGATTGGCGGAGCCGAAATCGGCAAGACAATGGAGGAGAAGATTGAGAATGATGCTGCGGCTTACATGCGCAGCTTCGCGGAAAAGCGTGGCCGCAACGTTCAGTTGGCGGAAGCCGGGGTTCGGGAGAGCAAGTCCTATACCGAGCGTGAAGCTTTGGAGGGACACTTGATCAACGCTGTGGCCAACAGTCCACGTGACATACTAGCGCAGTTTGACGGCAAGACTATTGGGCGCTTCGATGGTACGACGACCACCCTCCACCTTCGCGACGCTGACATTGAGCCGTACGCGATGACGACGCGGGAGAAGTTTCTTTCCCGCATAGCGGACCCCAATATCGCGTTCATTCTGGGAGCGCTGGGTGTGTTGTGCCTTTATATCGAATTCACCCATCCGGGGTTGGTCGCCCCCGGCGTGGTAGGCGCCATCGCGCTGATTCTGGCGCTGTTCGCCTTTCACCTTCTGCCCATCAACTACGCGGGCGTTATTCTGATCTTGCTGGCGCTGGCTCTCTTCGTGCTCGAAGCCAAGGCCGCAACCCACGGCGTTCTTGCAGCCGGAGGCGTGGTGGCCATGGTGGTCGGCTCGTTGATCCTGATCGATTCTCCCTGGCCGGGCGCGAGGATTCGACTCGCCACAACGTTGAGTGTTACTCTGCCCCTGGCAGTGATAACCATCCTCCTGGTTCGCGCTGCCCTGGCGGCAAAGAGGAAGAAGGCGGTAACCGGCGAGGCGGGAATGATCGACTCTATTGGAGTAGCGCGGACGGATCTTCAACCGCAAGGCAAGGTCATGGTCCGCGGCGAGCTATGGGACGCACGGGCAAGGGTGAGTGTCCCTGCGGGCGCTCGGGTCCGGGTTACGTTGGTCGATGGTCTGACCCTCGAGGTTGAACCTGTGCCCGAATCCCGGTGAGGGACGGCTGATTGCCGATTGTCGACTGATTCCCCTCGGCTGAACCGATTCAACCGAAAATCGGCAACTGAAAAGCGGCAATTTCTGAAGGGGGGCTAACATGATCAGCTTCGGAGGGGTTGCTCTCATTATCTTCGTTCTCTGGGTGGCTGCGTGTTTGAACGTGCTCAGGGAGTATGAGCGAGGAGTCATTTTCCGATTGGGGCGACTGCAGAGACCGGACAAGGGTCCCGGGCTTATTTTCATTCTCTGGCCCATCGACAAGCTCATCAAGGTTTCGCTCCGCACTGTGGCCTGGGACGTCCCGCCGCAGGACGTCATTACCCGCGACAACGTGTCCTTGAAGGTGAATGCGGTGGTTTACTTCAGGGTGATCAGCGCGCAGCAGGCTTTTGTTGAGTTGGAAAACTACCGCTACGCCATCGAGCAGTTGGCCCAGACCACCTTACGCTCGGTGTTGGGTGAAGTCGAGCTGGATGACCTGCTCTCGCAGCGGGAGAAACTCAACCAGAGGTTGCAGTCCATCCTCGATGAGCATACCGAACCATGGGGTGTGAAGGTATCGAAGGTCGAGGTCAAGCAGGTAGACCTGCCCCAGGAGATGCAGCGCGCCATTGCTCGCCAAGCCGAGGCAGAGCGTGAACGCCGGGCTAAAATCATCGCCGCCGACGGTGAGTACCAAGCAGCGACTAAGCTATCCGAAGCCGCTTCGATCATCAATCGCGAACCGGCAGCGATAACTCTGCGCTACCTCCAGACGCTGGTGGAGATAGGTACAGAGAAGAATACGACGATCGTTTTCCCCTTGCCGGTGGACTTGCTCTCGGCACTCTTTAGCAAGCTTGGCGCGCCGGCCGCCAAGGGCTGATCGCTTGGAAACTTGAAGCTGGATATTGCCGGTTCCCAGTTTCTAATTTCCGGTTTCCAGTTTCGAAGTTTGGAGCAACAATGCAAGAAGAAGAAAAGGGCCTTTCCACATCCTCACTGGTTCTGCTTTTCTTGCTCGGTGTCGTAGTGTGTGCAGTGTTCTTTTCCTTCGGCTTTCTGCTGGGGTACAGAGAGCGTTCCTCCACTAACACGGCCGAAGTGGAACGTGTGACACCCACGGGCGATTCTCCGCCCGCGGTGAATCCGCCACCGGCGAAGGTAGACACCAGCGTTCGGCAGGATGCGAATCCGATGTCTGTCGGTTCGACTGCCCCGCCGCCCGAGGCCGAGTCAGAACAGAAAGGCGGGAACGTGGCCTCCAGCACCAAGGCATCCGCAAAGGAGGGTGGTGGGGTTGCGGCTCCCGCAGCTGCGGAAGCTGCGCCCTCGACGCCAAGTCATGAATCCCTTGAGGCTCCAACGAGGCAAGCGGCGACGGGGAGCGGTGCGCTCCAGGTGGCAGCCTTGCAGAACAGGCAGGACGCTGAAACGCTGGTCAAGGTATTGAAAGAGCGTGGCTATCCAGTGTTTATCGTAAGTCCGGAAGACGCCCACGCCAATGACAATTTGTTCCGTGTTCGAGTTGGGCCGTTCGCTTCTCGTGACGAGGAGGAGAGGACTCGCCAGGAGCTCGAGACGGAGGGCTTCAAACCGTTCGTCAAGCATTGAGCCATATGCGCGTTTTCATCGGCTATAGGTACAACAGGTTCCGTCTGGACGCTTCCGGCTGGGGCACCTTTACAATCCATGCGAGGGCGGTTCACCGCGATGGGCGAGAGACACTACTCCAGCAGGATTTGGTCTTACTCTACCCAGACGGCACGCCGACCGCAGCCTAAGGGCAGGGGATGCCTGCACGATCTGGTGGGACCGGGTTAGCTGACAATCGGACGAAGCGCCGCTGATAAAATACAACGGACCAAAAACTACGAACCACTTTCCGCCAAGGAGAGTCCTCCCCATCACGCTGTTTCAAAATCTCCTATCAAATGCGTACGTTCGCCTGGAAGCGAGCTCTTTAAGCGGGGTGCTTCTATTTGCTTGCTTCCCGCTCCTCAATTGGCACCCGCTGGTGTGGGTGGCTACTGTACCCCTATTGGCGGCGGCCGTCAGTGAACCTCTACTCGGGCGGGCGTACGCCCTGGGGGCCGTTTCAGGTGCGATTTTCCTGGCCGGCAGCGTGTACTGGTTCGTGGGGGTTATGACAGTCTATGGCCGCCTGACGCCCGTGCTGGCCCTGGCCGTCATGGTTCCTTTCTTGGTTGTGTTCTCCAGCTTCTGGGGCGTGTTTGGACTGGTCCTAGCTTGGGCGGCGCGTCGCTCGCTTGCTGCTGCTCTGTTGCTCAGCCCATTCTTGTGGGTCGCGCTCGAACTGGCGCGAACCTACTATTTCATAGGCGGCTTTCCGTGGAATCTGCTGGGTTATGCTGTCGAGCCCCAGGGATTGAGACAGTTGGCGTCGACCACGGCTGTCTATGGGCTATCTTTCCTGGCGGTTGCGTCAAGTGCCCTGATAGCCTGGGCCATACTCGAATGGCAAGTGAAGCAGTTCTGGCCATTGGCGGCCTGGGCGCTGCTCCTGGTGGCCGCCAACTATGTGCTCAATCCTCCTCCCGCGCCGCACGGCACGAACGTCGCTTTACTGATCCAGCCGAATGTTCCCATGGATGAGACGGCGCAGGAGCAGTGGGCGCCTTGGCAAAACCCTAAACCGCTTGTCGAACTCGTTGGCATGACGGAAGAGAGTCTTCGCCAGCAAGGCCTTCAGTCGTTTAGCCCACCACTCATAATATGGTCCGAGAACCCTGCGCCTTTCTTCTTCGGTCGCGACCCGGTGTTCCGCGCCGCCGTCGAGAACATGGCGCGACGCGCCCACGCCTACGTAGTGGTCGGCGCAAATACCTTCGAGGGTCCGGACAATTCCCTGCCCCACAACAGCGCCGTCGTGCTAAACCCATCGGGTCAACTCATCCTTCAGTATGATAAAATACATCTGGTGCCTTTCGGCGAATACATGCCCAGCTGGCTTCCCAGTACACTTGGCAAGGCAACGCCGCAAGTTGGCAATTTTGTTCCGGGCACGAGGTACCAGCCAGCAGCGACCCCTGACGGGGCAATTGGGATCTTTATCTGTTACGAGTCGATCTTTCCCCAATTGGTGCGACGCCTGACGCCGGCGGGATCTGGCGTGCTGGTAACCATCTCCGACGACGGCTGGTATGGCGATTCTTCGGCTGCCTATCAGCACTTGCAGATGGCGCGATTCCGGGCGATTGAGAACCACCGGTTCGTGCTGCGCTCAACGAATGACGGCGTTACCGCAGTCATCGATCCCTACGGGCGGATTCTCGCAACCATCCCCCGCCATCGGGCGATGGCCCTGGCAGGAAATTTCAGCTTTCTGGGGGAGGAGACGTTTTACAAGGCCCACGGCGATGCTTTTGCCTGGCTGTGCGTGGTTTCTAGTGGAGTCATGGTGGGGCTCGCCGCCTTTGGGCAGAGGAGAGAACATGATTGAAGAACTCGAACGAGAGTTTGAAGAACAGAAACGTCGGGCCGACGAGCTCAGGAGTTTTCTTTGACGCACCCGCAGCTCGTCTCCAACTCGAGACCATCGAGAAGCAGATAGCCCAGCCCGACTTCTGGCAGGGCCAGGATTCTTCCGCGAGAGTTCTCACCGCGCGCCGCCGGCTCGAAGAGAGGCTCGAGACCGACTTGCGTCTAGGCCGCGCCCTTGCCGACCTCGACGCTTACTTCGAACTGGCTCGCGAGGGCGAGGACGTCACGAGCGAACTGCGCACTGAACTGGATTCTCTTCGCGAGCAGATCGACAAACTCGAAACCGCGACGCTGCTCGGGGGAGAAAACGACAGCCTTAACGCCATCGTCACCCTGCACCCTGGAGCGGGAGGAACGGAGTCACAGGACTGGGCCGAGATGCTCCTTCGCATGTACCGGCGCTGGGCCGAGCGCCATGCCTTCAAGTTCACTTTGCTCGACTACCAGCCGGGCGAGGAGGCTGGCCTCAAATCGGCTACCTTCACCGTCACCGGTGGATACGCCTACGGCTTGCTCGCATCGGAAACTGGCGTGCATCGCCTGGTTCGTATTTCGCCCTTCGACGCTGCCGCGCGGCGACACACTTCGTTTGCCTCGGTGTTCGTAAGCCCTGAGATCGACGACAATATTGAAATCGAGATCAAGCCTGAAGACATTCGGGTGGAAACCTACCGCTCCACCGGCGCCGGTGGCCAGCACGTGAACACAACAGACTCTGCGGTGCGCATTATCCATCTCCCCACCAACACCGTCGTACAGTGCCAGAATGAGCGCTCACAGCACCGCAACCGGGACATGGCGATGAAGATGCTCCGCTCCAAGCTCTACGAGCTGGAGATGCAAAAGCGGCGGGAGGAAGCGCAGAAGCTCGAGGAGGCCAAGGGTGAAAACGCCTTTGGAAATCAGATCCGGTCTTACGTTATCCACCCTTATCGAATGGTCAAGGACCACCGGACCAAGTTCGAAATGGGCGATGCAGATCGGGTGCTCGACGGCGACGTCGACCCCTTCATAAGAGCATTCCTGTTGTCGCGGCGCGCGCTGGCGCGGAAACAGCCCTCCCTGGTCCAGAAGTGACCATGCCTGCCCTGACTAGACTAGTACTTCGTTGCGTAAATAAGCGGACCTTTGGATTTGTATCAGGGCACGGCCCCAGCCGTGCCAGGCTCGCCTGCGGCGAGCCGAAGCTGCCTGTTTCGCCATAGGTCGGGCGCGAATTTTGGAGCATCGCGTGTCCCCGATTCTCGATAGAGAGCGCGTTCTCTCCGACTCGGTCAATCTTACCTTCAACCTCAACCACCCGCCTCCGGGGACCTCGGTCCGATTGTGTGAAGGCGGCGTCAAGCCGCCGCACTGTGCGCCTGAGAGCGCACTTGACTGGAGAGGTGAAAGTCCTCTCCAGGTTTAACGTAAACCTGTAACCGACTGCAACTGCGTCGTCGTGAGACGGGGTGGGCAGCAGCAGGAGGTGA
>DATJKY010000692.1:0-5544 GCA_035490955.1 Terriglobia bacterium
CCCGATGCAGCGCCCCGCCGCGAACACCCCATCGACGTCACCAGGAGCCCTGTCGCGGATGAAAGCCGTACATGCAGGCAGCATACGATCCGCGCTCAAGGTCGCGTCTTCAACCGCGCTTGCAGCCGATGCACTCAGGAAGACCGCCGCTGCGACCGTATACCGTGCCAGCAAAAACATCGTTTTCTCCTATCCCGCGCATCATGACGGCGGTGAATATCACCATAACGAGAATACCCAGACTTTGCCTTCGCGCCCATAGCCCCCCGGTCGTCCTGCATAGGGTCGCCCCCGGCCATCGCGCGATTGCCTCGCGCCACACGGCTTCGGCCAGGATGTAATCCTCGACGCCGGCTAGATGCTCTTGAAGCTCGCCGGCAGCGTCTAGCATGTCGATCCGGTGGGCGAAGTACGTCCGGGTTTTCATTTGGAGTTGGGACTAATGACCAGCCGGTGGCGCTGGTCCTCGCTGAGACCAAATTCAGTCACGACGGCGACTTCGGCCGCCTTCTCATTCGGTGCCTCGACGGAGCCGAGATATTCGCCACGGCTGCGCATGATGATGACGCGCCAGCTTCGCAGATTGGCGGGCTTTTTGGGTGAGATACGCCGGGACACGCGGGCAAGATAACGGCCGCACAGCGCAGAGGCGAGTTTAACATTTCTAGAACGAGGAACCGCCTTAGTGGGCAACAAGCTTCTCCTCGTAAGTTCCCGCCGAACCACTTCGCTGGTGCTGCGTTTTTCCTTCTGTCGGGCACTCAACATAGCGATCAAACGCGAACTGGCCGAACTATGTCGGACCTAGCCAGAACTCAGCGTCGCGCCCCAACCCTGTCCTGCCCACGATGCGGAACCGCGATGGAGGCCATAGTCACCATTGAGCCGACCTTAGGCGAGCCTGGATTGATTGGGTATGAGTGCCCAAAGTGCGTTTACGTGACGAGCGAGTTGGTGCCGCCAACTGGGAGCACCAAGCCGGATCGCTCGTGATCTCCTAAGTATGGCGTGGCATGACAGGTCGCTGACCATCTAACGCGCAGACGTATGTCGCGAAACGGGGCGGTGCCTCCCAGGGCGAATTATGAGGAAGATCGTGTTCCCGACATTCCTCTGGGGTCCAGTCATTCGCGAAACGAGAACCCCGCCCGGTGGTTGACCCGGCGGGGCCTCGGGAACCCTCCAGCAAAAGAACGCAACAGCCAAAGGGCTCCGCTCGGTCAACCCGTCGGGGCCATAGATGTTTCCTGGGTGTGTGGCAGGCGACAAGCCGCTGCTCGCCCCCAGCGGGGTAGCACCTCGAGCAGAGGAACGATCAGCCGCCAGTCGTCAGGGAACCCGAACCCGACGAATAGCCCGCAGACGCCAACGTAACGGCGCGGTCCCGGTGCTCCTGGCTCAAAGGGAGACAAGCGACACTTAGCCGATCAGCCTAAATTGACACGAGCGCGCTTCGTCGAGTGCGCGCTGAGACCAGCCCCCCCCTCTAAAACCCCTACGATCTCCCGATTTTCAGCGCGAGCAAGGTCGCGCTGCCACGTTTCGCGCGAAAAGACGGGAATTGCGGCTCTATGGGTTCACCCGCAGGGCTTGGCGCTGTCCGGGTGAAGGCCATGGATCACCATCCAGTTGGATCTCGGCCACCGTAGCTTAACAGCTCCTCCACCTTCTCGACCGCCTTGCCGATCACGCTGGGAGGTTCGCCGGCTTGGACCTGGCGCTTAACCGCGACAAGCCATCGGTTGGCGGCGTCGAGTCGCCGCGCAAGTATCGCGGTGAACGTAGAGGGCGACGGTTGGATCACCAGCAAGAATCGCCGGCGCGTCGGCGACATAGAACTCAGATTGCTCCAGAGTCCTCACGTCTGCCGTATGGGGCTGGTCTAAGAGGGTTGCCTGTTCGCCGAACACGGAGCCGGGTGCATTCACGCTGGCGATCTGCACTCCATCCTTAATGACCTCTACAGTGCCACTCCTGAGGAAAAGCAGCGAGCCCGTCTTTGAACCGGCGGTTAGTACTATTTCGTGGGCCCGATGCTTCACCACGGGTAAACCCGCAAGCCTCCTCTCGAGTGTCGTGAAATCCGGAATGAGTGAGGGCAATGTGCCGTCCCCTTTCTTGGCCGCCACCCACTAACACAGGACAGTACTACATAGTGGCGTGCCAGAAATCACAGCAAATGAGTAGGGAACGCAAGCAGGTAGAGCGTACCGCGACGGCTTCAAGCGTTTCCAAATGGCTGACTATTTCTCTGCGATGGTTCCTGTTGCATTAAATGCAATATCATGGCTCGCAGAGCCTCGTTTTGCCCCTGCATCCGCCGCGTGAAAGTGGGCGGCAAAGCCGCTCACACTGTCTCAACCGCTTTGCCCTTAGCTCGGCCAGCGAGATTGCCGTGGCTCCAGTGGTTCTCGGAGCCCTTTGCGATCACCCGGAAGGGCGGATTGTGTTGAAGGAAGGCTAAGGCATCATCACGAAGTTCCGTCACGTCCATCAGGCCCTGATCAGCCATCTCTATGATGCGCTTGGCCACGATCGTTTGCGTCGCGAGCGACTTGGGTGCTTGCGTGAGGTCGCTGCCAAGACCCTGCAAGAACGCCCACGCCTCATCGAACGCATCGCAAATCTTGCGTGTCCTGCTAAACGCAAACGCCAGCGGATTTTCAACCATGGCGCAAACTCCTCACGCCGATGGGGGAGCCAGTGGAGGCGCTAGCAAGGGTAAGGTGGGCCTCCACTGGCGACGATCAGCACTCATGGGAGGTGCCAATGGCCTGCACCTAGACTAGCCCAGCACAACCCAATCCAGTGGGTACCTTGGCACTGCCGAAGTGGTATCTTGGCACTTATGAGGTAAGCGAATTAAACCCCCTACATCGGCAGAAAATCCGCATCAATCGCTTGTGACAGCATGAGCAGCCTATCGCTCGATGTGCGCGGGCGTGTAGCTTTCCTGCATTGAAGGAGCCCTACAGACTTCAGAACCATTCTGAGACGGTTTTTGTGGGAGTTGATTGTCGGTGTCCGCTTCTGTGTAGGGCTTCAGCCACGAATTGCCCCAATAGACGCACTTTCCGATCACCTGCCGTCCTTTCACGATCCTGACCAAGGTCTACCGTGACGTGCGCCCCGGAGCCTTGAGCAACCTCAGGCTCGTTACGCCCTCATAGGTGCTCTCAGGGGGGCGTCGGCGTTGTGCCGCTGGCGGCTCGCTGCCTGACTAGCTTGAGGAGCTTGGTGCGCTGCGCGGTGAGCGCGTGCCGTTCATCGTTGATGCGGGCTGCTCGATCCCCAATGTACGCATGACCCTAATCACCGTTTGTGCGTGCCACTGCGACCCTGGCCGTAGCGTGTTGACCTGCGGCGATGGCCGGCATCAGCCGAGTTCAGCCCGACCTGCTCATGTGGTCTTTACGTCCCGTGAGGTCTCGCAGGGCCGTAAGCCCGTCTCGATCCTCTGCGCAGCCATCAGGAGGTCCCTAAGGTGTGCCTCGTCTCGGTGGTGTTTGAGACAAGCACCTGCAGAATGTTGCTCTTGGGCCACAGTGGCCGGAGAATTCGAAATCAAATTTGAACGGGATGAAAGCGCCACGCGACACACAGGAAGTGTGACGTCAGGAGGGCTGCCATGCTCGACAGCAAGGTTGTGCAGTTCAAGCCGCGAATGCGCGACATCACTGCGGCAGCCGACGAGGGCGTGCAGTTCAAGCCGTCAATGCCTGACACCGCTCCGGCACGAGCGATGGCTGCCGATCTAATGGCTCTGGTGGAGCGTCACAAACACCTTGGCCATGAGGTGATCGTGGCGAACCTCGTTCTTCAGATGATCTTCTACGGCATCTTCAATCATGTCAGCGGCTTCTCGCTCGTGGCCCGGCTCTGTCACGAGGTCCATGCCGTGGCCCGTGACCTTGTTGGCGTTTCAGCCGAGACTGCAGATTGGTTCGTTAACGGCGTGCCGCGTGTGGAAGGTTGGATGGACCTCGAAATTCGGGAGCACGACGGTGATCAACCCACCTGACGCGCCGCCTGCCTGCGGCGGTGCCTACTAGGGCACCGGGGTGCGCGGAGCATTTTGCCGTGATGGGCTACTAGCTCGATTCGCAATCCGCCCCCACTGTCGCTATCTAAGCGGCAGCATGTCGTCACCCTGATCGCGGCACACTAACAGCAAAAGGGGTGGTCTATGGCGCGCCTCATTCTTACTTCGCTCGTGCTGGCCATTTCCGTTCTTCCATTGTACGCCCAAAGCACTCTTTACACAGATCGATCCGGCTATACGAGCGGGACTCAGGACAGCCGGACGGTCAACACCTACACTGATCGATACGGCAACACGACAGGCTGGATCGGTGGCAAGTACATCAGCACCTACAGTGACGGCTACGGCGGGACGACAGGAACGATTGGCAACAAGCGCATAAGCACGTATGGAGACGGCTACGGGAACACGACGGGCACCATCGGCAGAGATCAAGTTAACACCTACACAGCTCCTTCTGGCGTTACGACAGGGACCATCGGCCGGCGGCCCGTGAATTGCTTTACTGACCGTTTTCGAACGACCAGATGCTATTAACTCGACCTTTGGTTCGGGACAAAGAAAATAGGCAGTGGAGCCGCAAGGAGGGGCGGGGATTAGTGCCCTTTGCGAAATTCACCGGCTCGCGGCACGGACGTTGTCGAGGGCTCTGGCGTTTCGGTTGCTTTCAGGCGAACGACATCAGGCGCCTGAAGCAGCTCGAGGCCGAGAATGCGCGGCTGAAGAAGCTGGTTGCCGAGCGTGATCTCGAGATCGAGGTCATGAAGGAAGTCGCCGCAAAAAACTGGTGTCGCGCTCCCGTCAGCCCTCAGACGGCAGAACGACGCAGAATATAACGCCCTTGTTCTGACCCACCTGTCTCGGAGCGCAGACGTGAGCGCCACCATCGGGCGCGACCACGTTGTTGATCTTGTCATAGGGAACAGGCGTCCATGCACCGTCCACTTTAACTTCGTAGTGGTCGCCAACCATGCGACTTTGGGTCGGCCTACAATCAATCAGATTTCGGCCTACAATCAATCAGATTGCAGCATGAGCCTTGGCCGTCATTTCTTTTGAGCTTCGAGTAGAAGCCTTGATGCCATTTATCGTGGCCCACTCCGTAGTATCCTTCTTGCGCCGCCGCGCTTACACAAAGAAACACGGAGACCGCCCCGCCGAGCAGCGTGATGAACTCGCGGCGATCGCGCGCCAGATACTGCCAGCCGCCGCGTTCCCGCGCTTCCCAACGCGCCAACTGTTTGTTGATATGCCCCGACGGCTTGATGTGCCCTTGCAGTGGTTCGTCGGCCATTTTCCGGTCTTAGGTGATTTCGTCACACTCAGCATGACCGCTACCCGCTCGAACGCCCCCGAGAGATAGTGGTGCTTCTTCGATGGCGCGTTTCGCTTGAACCATAAAGCGTTCCAAAGCATAGCGAGGGATTTCGACCGTTAGGAACTCTTCATTCGCGAGCACCCAGCTCAAGCGAGCGGTATTCGGCTCGTTCTTAGGAATTTTC
>DATJKY010000693.1:0-1824 GCA_035490955.1 Terriglobia bacterium
GGCCTACATCGTTGTCGGTGACACGACCAATCGCTGGCGCGACAACAAGCTATTCATCTTCGATGATACGCTACTGCATGAGTCAATCAACCAGACGGACCAAGCGCGCTATTGCCTATTCGTGGACATGATCCGACCAACGCCGTTTCCAGCCGCAATGCGCGCGACCGTCTACGTCATTCGCTTGCTCACCGAAAGCTTTAAATTCGTCTATTATCAGAACTGGAAGGTGATCCACTAGTCAGCAGGCCGATCGCGCGCGGCGATCAGCAAAGTGGCCAGTACGACCATGCCAAACACGAATGGCATCTTGCCCTGCGTTATCGCCCTTTCTCTTTGCCCCAATCTTCCTCCGCCTCCCGCTTCACTGCGGGCGCTGCCGGACTCTTGCTCTTGATCCAGCGCCGTGAACGCCCGGAACGGTAGGGCGAGCCGAGCTCTTGTTGTCCTGGCAAAGTTCTCCATGACGCGCCGTCCCGCAGGCTACGGAAAATTAACCGGAAACCGGGAACCCGTACGATTCCCATGCGACTTATTCTAAGCTCCAGGTGTGTAGACGGCCCGGGGGTGCCATGCTGACCCGTGAGGATTACAGGCAACTAGCCGAACGGTGCGCACTGCTTGCAGCTGAGTGCGGCGCGCCTGGCGTCGCCGAAGCACTCAGGGCGCTGGCATTGGATTATCTGGCGAGAGGGGTGCAAGCCAGAAGCAACAACAGACGCAGCGACTTTCCAGATAAATTCGCGACGCACATACGTGGGGCAAGAACGAGCGCCGGAGTCGGCAGACGGTGCTGAACCCTATCCTCAACGCCCGGGAGAGGCCGGGAAGCGCAACACGTCGCACCATCGATTCCGAGCACGACGTCGATCGCTGCGGAGTGCGCTTGCGCCATGCGCCGGAATCCGACTTCAGTCAGTTCAATAACCCCATCCTTATGGAGGACAAAATCCAGGCTCGGGTCGAGGACAAGCCGCCCGATAGGAGAAGGCGCAGGAACCAAAGATGGCGCCTTCGGCACTTCGTTCGCAGGGCTTGAGCATGCGAGTTTTGATCGGCGCGTAAAGAACGCTAGTTCACGAAGTACTCTCTCCGCCTCTGCCATGGCTCTCGCACAGTCGGATTGCCCCTCAGTCGGTAGGTTCATTTTCTCGACCCCTCGTCGTCGAGCCTGGTAATCACCGGCTCTCTCACACCAGTGGCGAAGGTCTAACTACGAGGGCGGCGGAATTGGGGCTTACTAGGTCCGAGCGTAGAAAACGAATTTAGTGTGGCTTTCTGGCAACGGCAGGGAACGCCTGCGTGCCGGAGGAAAACCACGAGCGATTTTGCGCCAGGAGTGCTGAGTGTATCACTGTCCTGATGCGCCTGACTGGGATAGTTCGCACAGCAATGGGGGCGGCATCGGCCTGACCGCCGAACAGCAGGCGAAACTGTTCCAGGACTTTCACCCAGACCGATTGTGCCCGTCCAACGCCCCGTTTAGGGGGCCGCGAACGGACACGCGAGGAAACGCTCGAGGGGGTGAAGTTTAATTCAGGACCGCCTGAAAAGGTCTTTAATGAATTCTGGAAGCCATCCCGAGGCCGTCTTGGGGCCCGGCGCGATTGCAAGGTACTCGACGACCACAAGGCGGTCGACCTCTCCCTTCAGGTAGGCGTCTAGGAAGGCAGTGTAGTCGCTGAAGGACACGCATCCGTTCGACTGGCCGTTGGGACCGAGCATGTAGGGATGTGCAAGTAACCCATCACGGCCAAACATTTTGCCGTCGCCGACTGGAACAAGGCGGATGGCACGAACGCCGTGGAAAGGCTCCTCGCGCAT
>DATJKY010000694.1:0-4632 GCA_035490955.1 Terriglobia bacterium
CGCGAATTCTGCATGCTGTGTGCGCCACTTGCTACCCGCGACGGCGTGCTGGGTGTATTGAGAGTGGCCGCATGCTATCCAGGTTCGTTAAGCAGCTACGAGGCGGACCTTGTTCAACGGTTTACGCCGCTTGCTGCTGTAGCGATCCAGAATTCTCAAAGAACCGTTACCCTTGAAGCCAAAATGCTTGAAGCGGAGAAGAAGCACGCCGTCGCGAATCTGCTCCGCGGTGTGTCACACGATGTGAATAACGCTCTCGGATGTGTCTTGCCGCTGGTTCAGCAGATCTTAGCGGATGTCGAATCCAACGAGCTGCAAGGGGATACCCTTTCGCAGGACCTTCAACAAATCGAGCAATCATTACAGACCTGCCGCAGAATCTTCGGCGGAATGCTGGCTTTGGCGCGAGATACCAGCCAAGGCAACCTCCAGGCCAATGTGCGCCGTGCCCTGGACAGCACGCTCGCAGTCCTTAGAGATGGCTTGGAGCGACAGGGTATTCAGGTGGACATTCAGCTCGGCGATGCCGTTCCGAATATCCAAGCGGGACAGGGAGACCTCGAACAGCTGTTCCTGAATCTCGCCACGAACGCCAGGGATGCAATGCCCACCGGTGGAGTCCTTTCGATAAAAGCCGATGCTGTCGGAGATGACATCGCAATCCTGATCCACGACACCGGTTGTGGAATCCCTGCCGAGTCCATGTCTCTGATTCAAGAGCCTTTTTTCACAACAAAGAAGCATGGCAATGGCTTGGGGCTATCGATCTGCGGGTCCATCATACGGAATGCCGGTGGCCGAATGGAAATTAAGAGTCAACCGGGGGTCGGAACCCAGATAAGAGTGCTGCTGCCGATCGTCCGCGTTAAGATAGCGGGCAATGCCGTATGAGTTTATGGCGCATCCTCGTGGTGGACGACGAAGCAGGCATGCTTCGGTCTGTTGAACGTGTACTTGGGGACTATAAGGTCTCGAGCACTCGGTCATCTCGCGAGGCCGTTGGGCTGGCCAGGGCGTTCAAGCCGGACCTCGCCATCCTGGATGTTCAGATGCCCGAGATGGACGGATTCCAGTTAATGGAAGAGTTGCGGACTCTCGATCCTGAACTGGATGTTATCCTCATGACCGGCACTATCCACGAGCTCGATGCAAAGCTCATCAGGGCGATTCGAAAGGATGCGTTCTACTTTCTCCAAAAGCCATTCGACCGCGGGGTGATACTGAGTCTTGTAGAAAGATGTTTGGAGCGGAAACGATTAGATCGGAGCAACCGAAAACACCTTCTGCGCATGGAGAAGGAACTTGGCGATGCGCGCGCGTTCCAACAGAGTGTGCTGCCCCCTGGGTTTGGCAAGGTAGGAGGGATTTCCGTCTTTGCTCGTTACATCCCTTGCTCTGAGCTTGCTGGCGACTTTTATGACTATGTGGCCCTTTCGCCGGATGGAGCCGTCATCCTTGTAGCTGATGTCTCAGGGCACGGCGCCAGCGCCGCTATGCTCACGGGAATCGTCAAATCGGCTTTCCATTCGGCCAGTCCCGAGCTTTATGAACCGGCTTGTGTCGTGGAACGAGTTGCGAACGGAATCCGTCCCTTTGGCCACCATCACTTCATCACGCTGATCTGCGCTTGCGTCCGAAATGGGTCCCTGGATTTCGTTAACGCCGGTCACCCGCCGGGTATTCTGTCGAACCTCGAAACTGCTGCTGCTCGACTCGAAGCTACCGGCCCGATCATCTCACCGGCTCTTCGTTGTTCCTGGGAGCAACACACGATTCAGGTTAGACGCGGAATGGATCGCATCGTCCTGTTTACCGACGCCCTAATTGAGGCAGAGTCGGAATCAGGTCAGTACGGGCTTGACCGCCTGGTTGAAGAAGTAAGGAAAAGCCCGAGTGACGGAAATGCTCTATCGGAACAGATCTTGGAGAGTGTCCGCCAGTTTACGGTCGGCCGCCCCATTAAGGATGACTTGACCCTTGTCATCGCCGACCTGTAGACGCTCCACCTTCTCGCCGTCTCGTTATCTTAAGGGGGGTAGAGAAATGAACAAGTTGGTACGGTGTTGCGCTGTCCTATTCGTTGCCTTGTGGCCTCTCGAGGCCCATCCCGGAAGTCGAACCGCCCACGGCGGTCCCCGTTCCAGCGGGGATGCGTCGGCGAAGGCGTTTTTGGGGCGCTGGGATTTGAGTCTCCAAACTCCAAAGGGGGAGCTTCCTTCCTGGATCGAGGTCTCGGAGGAGCAAGGGCACCTCAAGGTGGTGATGGTGGGACTCACGGACCATGCGACGCAATTGAAGAAGGTAGACCTCAAGAACGGGGAGATCGAATTCGTCTCACCCAAAGGAGAGGAGGGATTCAGCGATGACACACTCTTCAAAGGGAAGCTGGCCGGCGGCGAGCTGCTAGGTACTGCAAGCACTCCTAACGGCACGTCCTGGCCTTGGACCGGCCGGAGAGCCCCTACTCTCAGTGGGAATGTGGCCCCGAAATGGGGTAAGCCCATCACTTTGTTCAACGGCAAAGATTTTAGCGGCTGGAGGTTCAGCGATGCCGGTGGTGCGAAGAATTGGACGGTGGAGGACGGCACGCTGGTGAATCATGGACACGGCGGCGACATTATCACCACTTCCAAATTTGGGGACTTCAAATTGCACCTGGAGTTCCAATGCGGACCCAAGTCCAATAGCGGCGTATATCTGCGCGGTCGTTATGAGGTCCAAATCGAGACTGACTCGGTGGAGGAACCGCCCAGCCACCACACCGGCGGCGTGTACGGCTTCCTCGCTCCCACGCCGGAGCTACCGCGTCAGGCTGGAGTATGGCAAAGCTTTGACATTACCCTGGTCGGGCGAGCCGTCACTGTTGTCCAAAACGACCAAACGCTCATTGACCAGAAAGACATTCCAGGCATCACAGGCGGTGCTCTCGACAGTCACGAGGAGTTGCCGGGCCCCATCTACCTCCAAGGCAGCGAAGAGGGACGCGTGGCTTTCCGGAACATCGTGATCACTCCGGCGGAATAGCTATGACATACCTCTACCTCGTTCAACATGGAGCAGCCAAAACCGAGTCCGAAGATCCCAAACGCTCACTGACCAACGAAGGGCGGCGAGCCGTCGAGAGGATGGCGGACTTTCTCTCAACGCTACAGCTCTCCCTCGACCGGATTGAATACAGCGAAAAACTTCGTGCCAGACAGACAGCTGAAATCATGGCCGCGCGCCTTCAGCCTACCGAGGGGATACGAGAGGTGGCTGGGATCGCACCGAACGACGACATCGAGCCGATGCGGGTTCGCCTCCAAAGGGAATCCAAGAAGGTCATGCTGGTTGGACACCTGCCTTACCTTAGTCGGCTGGCGGCGCGACTGGTCGGATTGGGTGCGGATCGGACCGTGGTGCGGTTTCAGATGGGCGGTGTGCTGCGAATGGAGCGGGACGACGACGCCCATTGGGCGGTAGGCTGGATGGTAGTGCCAGACCTACTAGTCGAGGCATCACCCCTGCAAAGCCCAGTAGGCTGCTGAAAACCTCCGGTGATGTCGTGCTGATCAAGTCAGTCGCCGCCCGTAGATTCAGGCCTTAGCAGCAATTGCCGGTGCCACGTATCTGATTCCGGCCTGCACGTCCAACCTTCAAGCTCTCTTCGTGGGAGCCATCACTGGCAACTCGCCGGGCACTCGCTTGACAAGAGTTTGACAGAATTTTGATACGACCGCAGGACACCCTTCGGCGTCTAACGGCCTGTTAAAAAGGACGACTGTCACTGAATCCTTGGCTATGCCTGAGAAGAATTTCAACCGGGAGGATTATGAAATCTCGCACGAACCTTGTGATGTTCTTAGCTCTCATTGTAATGCTCGGCCTGCGCGCGGCGGCGAAAGCGCAAGACGCCGGAACTGCGAGCTGCAGCGGCCCCAACGGAAACAAATTTAACCTGGAGCCCCGCCCCGACGCGCTTAATCAAACCGCTCGGTCGGTCGCGATCCTGCTGAACGGCGCAGGCTCTGGTACCGACTTGGTGGTGGGGACGGCCATCGATGCCCGCGGGCTCGCTGGCACGCTGGAGAGCGAGGACGGCTTCTACATTCAAAGGTCCAACGACAACTGTGCGGCCGACTCTGAAGGGGGACTTCCAGCGATCGCGACCAGTGTGGAGACCTTTTCGCCCTTTGGAGCTCCTGTCGTGGCGGCCGACCCGGTGCGCAATACCTTTTTTGTTGCCAACCTGAGGCTGGGATCGATGAACGACAGCGCTGTCGGGGTGGTCCGGACCACGGCGGCGAATCTGCTGAGCACGACCGCCTGCCCCAGCGGCACACAAACCAACTCGGCGACGTGCTGGCCGATCGGCAACGTGGTTAACGACGTCCCGATCAACTTCATTCTCTTTGATCCTTACGTGGCGGTGGACCCGAGGGCGAATGGCGCGGGTACAGGCGCGGGCGATGTCTATCTGCTAGGCACGGTGCAGGATAACAATAATTTTCCCCCGACGCGCAGCATCTTCCTGGCGGCCTGCGCGAACAGGCAGTTGAGCTGTAGCAGCTCTGCCATCCCGAGTGGATCGGATACCGTCGCCGGCTTCCCATGGGTTCAGGTGCGTCCTGATGGCAGAATCACAGTGACCTA
>DATJKY010000695.1:0-5987 GCA_035490955.1 Terriglobia bacterium
GGAATCTGCTGTTGCGAGAAGAAGATAAGAAGCAGATTCCTCGCTTCGCCCTGCACCATACGGTGCGGGGCTTCGCTCGGAATGACAGGCTGGGGTGACTTTCATGTCCATTGGTGGGCCGAAGGCCCATGTAACACTCGGGATGACATCGTCTGGGGTCTTTTTCATCGTCCTGCTAAACTAACCGAGCGACGGAATTCTCGTAATCCCCTAATCCCGCGGGTCGGGCAATCCTCCGGCTACTTGGTGCCAAACGGCCGCTGCAGCCCCCTCTCCACCGCCCGGGCAGCGTCAGGATAGGCGGCGGCGGTCACCGAAGCTGCTCGGTACTGCGCCACAGCGGCGTCCCGCTTCCCCTCCACGTCGTAGAGACGCCCCAAATAAATATGGGACCACGTTACGATGCGCAGGTCGCGAGCCGACTCTAGCGTCCTCTGGAAGTACTCCTCAGCGAGGTCGGGCTTACGCAGGTTGCTGGCGGACACGGCTGCCCCGTATAGCGCCCTCTCGCTGTGGGGATCGAACTGTTCCAGCACGTTTCGAAACATCTGGCTGGCGTCCGCATACTTGCCCTCGTAAATCAGGTTCTCGCCTTGATTGAGCAACTGGTCCTTCTCGGATAGGGCTGGAGCCGGAGCATTTCCGGCTGGGGCAGCCGGAGCGGTGAACTTGATTCCCGCCAATCTCTGCATTTCCGCCTTGGGGTCGATCCGCAGGATCATCTGCTTATAAAAGACGCTCATCGGCGTGTCTTGGCGCTGATAGTCGTCCAGCGCGGAGTAGAAGTAAGGCAGCAGAACCAGGCCCGAAGCCGTGAACTCGGCCACGCTCCTGTCGGGCTTAGCGGGCTTGTCCATCCGCAGTTCGACCGCTCGGATCAGGCACTCGGTCGCCAACAAAGAGAAGTCTTCCTTGAAGTCTGCTCCCAGGGTGGGAGCCTTCCGGGCGATTGCCTGCAGAGCCGCCTTCTCATGAATTTCGACCGCGTACTTCACCGCCAGCGGGTCCAGCAGGAAATGCAGGTATTGGTGACGAATCTCAGCAATCTTGGGCTGCTTGGACGGCGTGATCACCAGGTAGTAGTTTGAACCGTAAATCCGAGCCTGAACTTGCTCGGGAGCGCCTAGCAGGCTCAGGTAAATACTGTAGTTCCGACCCAGGTAAGCGCCACTCGGAAAGCGCAAATACGCGTCAGCCAAAGTGACACTGTTGCGGACCTTGTCGCCGTAAGACTCGACGGCATTCTCGTAACGCGGCTGAACGCGGGCCCAGAGGTCCGACAGGTTCGCTTCTAGGTAAAATCTCTTCAGCAGCGGCACCAGACCCTTCACGTCCAGGGCATCAGGAGGCAGGTCTGACTCAGGCACAGTGAAGGCAAAACTTGGCGGTGGTCCAAGGAGCAAAGCGAGCGATACATATTCCCCCAGGTTAGCGCCGGAATCGTCGGCCACGTGATGGGAAGCGTAGAACTTCCGCAGTTCGTTCACGGCGGGAGCGGGCCGGCGGGAGAGCACACCGCGGACTTCTTCGCGTGTATTGTCACCGGTTTCAGTCCCCAGTCCGGCGTCGTAGCCGGCAGCATTGATAGCGGCCAGGACACAAAAGAGCTGCTCATTCGAGTCCAGGTTAACACTTCCCTGCTGGGACCGGCCCAAGGCAGGGAGCAGGACGAAACTCAAAATGAGCGCCCAGAATTTTGGATTTTGGGTTTTGGATTTTGGAGGCGCGCTCCCATTCTCTGCCTTAAGCTTACGTTCCTCGGCGCCCATCCACAATCGAAAATCCAGAGTCCAAACTCGGGAGGGCGTCATCCCCGAACCGTGATTCGGCGCAAGGATAGAACCATACGTCCGTTGGTGGGCTTGCCAAACATCGTGGCGGGGCGGAACAGGCTGTAGCACATCATGCGGTTGAGTCGGTACGTTAACTCCGGAGAGCGCTGCCCGGAGAGCACCTGGTAATCGGTCACGCGACCGCTCGCATCAATGTGCGTAACCACAACCAAAGGTTGATCACCAGTGTTGAAATCCAGGGGCCAAAGTGTTTGGACGCGAGGTGGCGTGACGAGCTGCATCGGCACGTCAGGGGTGTTCGATTCGATAGGAGCCCCGGAACCCATGATCATTCCAAAACAGATGACCGCTGTCAGAATACCGGCGGAGGCGGGTAGCAGCAGAGGCTGGAGCGCGTTTTCGAAGCGGACAATCAAGCGGCCTAGCAGGTTATTATGCAGCACCTGCGACAGGCGGACACGCAGCTTTAGAGCGAGCTGAGGAGGCACGTTGCGGTGCGGCAGGCTCTGCACCTCGGCTTGCATTTCCTGCCAGCGCACGAGCTCCTCGCGGTAGGAAACGCAGTGGTTCAAGTGGAACTGAACGGACCGATGCGTCTCCCGGTCACATTCCCCGTCCAGATACTCAGAAAAGCTAGCGCGAATTTCGACGCAACACTCAAACATGTCCATCTGGCCACCCGATCCTACCGACCCAGCACGCCCGCAAGCTTTCGCCTGAGCAGTTCCCGGCCGCGCATCAAGCGCGACTTCACTGTGCCCTCGGCGATGCCCAGCAAAACCGCAATCTCCTCGTACGACATGTCCTCGATTTCGCGCAGGACCACCACCGTCTTGTAAGGCTCGGCGAGACTCGCCACCGCTCGCTTAACCAACTCCTGGCGCTCAGACTGTTCCAGCATGTGGTAAGGCGTGTCGCCGCATCCCTGCCGCTCACCTGGGGACACGGCCGTACCCGGTGAGCCGCCGTCCAATGAGAAGACTTCACGAAGGCGGCGACGCAGCCAGCTCCGGCGGTGGTTCGAGGCTTCGTGAACCGCGATCCGGTAAATCCAGGTCTTCAAGCTGCTGTCGCCGTGAAACTGGCGAACACCCTTGAATACCTTCATGAAGACGTCCTGCAGCACGTCCGCGGCGTCTGTGTCGTTTCCTAGGATATGCGCAATCAGGTTGAAGACAGGGTTCTGATAGACCCCGAGCAGGTAGGTGAATGCCGCCTCCGAACCCGCCTGGAGCTCAGCCACCAGAACCGCTTCCTGGTTACAGGCGTCCAGCGTCTGGTCGCGGCCAACCGCCAACCCTAACCACCGCACACTGTCCATGGCGTACCCAAAATACCAGTTCCCAACCTAACCTTCAAGTCGAACCTTCCATTCCGCTGTCACTTAGAGAGACACCGGAACGCCAAGGTTGGTTCCAGGAAAACACACGAGTTAATTGAGGGAGCGTACTTCCCACTCCCTGTCATCCCGAGTGTCACATGGGCCTTCGGCCCACCGATGGGCATGAAAGTCCCGCGGGCCTGTCATCCCGAGCGTAGCGAGGGATCTGCTTTTCCTGCAAGCCTTCCAAAAGCAAATTGCTAGCCTATGTCACGGTTTGCGAAATCGCTGCACGCCTGCCGGTTCGGCGCCGCGTTCGGTGCGCGCGTTTGCGTACAGAGGGGGCCAGGTGTATGATTCGGGGCGGTGTCGGAGTCCAAGAATGGAAATTCCGGCTAAGATGCTCTGCGGCGGCAAAGAAGTCAGGAACGCGCTGGCCAATAATCTAACGCACCCGGAACAACGAAGCGAAGCGAGTGCATTGTGCGCGGCTGGATGAGGGCACTGGCATTGAGCGTCGGGTTGGCGTTTGAGGCCTCGGTGTGCTGTGGCCAGGGTTTGATTTGGCAGTCTCCCTCGCCAAGCGGGCCCGAGGCCACCGCCTAAGCACTCAACGTCGTAAATCCCCGCTTACTAGTTCAAAATTCTGGCACAGATAGCTTTCATAGGGACTTGACTGAAAGGAGATCCTCGGTGGGAAACAAGGTTCGATGGGGTGTCCTAGGTGTGGCTCACATTGCCGTTCGGAAGGTAATACCGGCGATGCAGAAAGGAGAGTGGAGTGAGGTCACCGCAATCGCCTCGCGTGACCGGAACAAGGCCCAAGATGCGGCCCGTGCGCTCGGCATAGCCAAGGCCTATGGATCGTATGAAGAGTTGTTGCTGGATCCAGAGATCGAAGCTATCTACAACCCTTTGCCCAATCACCTTCACGTGCCCTGGACGCTGAAGGCAGTGGAAGCCGGGAAGCACGTTCTGTGCGAGAAGCCGCTCAGCCTGACGGCTGAGGAGGCGAGCACGCTCGTGGCAGTGCGGAACCGCGCAGGCGTGAAAATTGGTGAGGCTTTCATGGTCTGCGCCCATCCACAGTGGCTTCGCGCTCGCGAGCTGATCGCTTCCGGGCGAATCGGGGAACTGCGCTCCATCGTGGGCTTCTTCAGTTACTTCAACCGAGACATCAAGAATATCCGCAATATTCCCGCCTTTGGCGGGGGAGCGCTGATGGACATCGGCTGCTACCCAATTAAGACGTCACGATTTGCCTTCGGCGAGGAACCCTCGCGGGTGCTGGGCTTGGTCGAGAGGGACGCCGACATGAGGATTGACCGGCTGACCTCGGCCATCCTTGATTTTCCATCGGGCCAGTCTATTTTCACCTGCAGTACTCAGCTGGTGCCTTATCAGCGCATGCAGTTTCTGGGGACGCGCGGCCGCATCGAGATCGAAATCCCGTTTAATGCCCCGAATGATCGGCCGTGTCGAATCTTCATTGACGACGGACGCGACGTCTTTGGAGGAGGTGTGAGCACGGAAGCGTTCCCAACCTGCGACCAGTATACGATTCAGGGGGACGCGTTCTCCAAAGCTGTGCGGGAAGGAGGCGAGGCTCCGGTTTCGGTTGAAGACGCGATAAAGAACATGGCTGTGATCGAAGCGGTTTTCCGCTCGGCCGAATCAGGCCAATGGGAAACGCCGGCCTGATCTCTCTTGGGTGGCGCACACTGGCGTCGTGTGCCGTTTGTGCGGTCGAGGGGTCGCACACATCCCAAAATGCGCGATGTCGCTCGCCGGACCGATCGGGAGGGCACCCACGCGGATGTTCCGCCCACTGGGGGCGGTCCCTGGCCGGGGGTATCCCAATCCTTAATGGTGATCACATTTTCGCTAGTCCTTTGTTTTCTTATACATTCCGGTTTTGTTCGGAAGACCAGCCGCTCCCGTAAATCTCCAATTTCAATCTGGAATCCATTGCGGTGAACCGTCACCATGTCGCGCAGCCTCACCCGCAGCTCCCACAAATCCCAATCTCGAATCTCCAATCTCAAATCCATTGCACGGTCGCCACTACAGTGTGGCCCGCCCATTCCCCGCATCCGGAAACGTACGCCCAATCCCCCACCCGCTCCACCCGCATCGGGCGGGAATCCTTTAATCGAGAGTGGAGTTAGGAGCACAATCTATATGAAACTAAAGGAGATTCCGGCTCTGTTTTTAATTAAGCGCACCAAGGTCTGCGCCCGGCGCCACGCCGCGCGGCTCCCGGACTGGCGGCGGCCTTGCAGAGCGCTGCTATGATCGGTCACCCGCTCCCACAAATCTTCAACTCTCAAATCTCCCATCCCAAAACCTCAAATCTGCAATAATCTGTAATCTCAAATCTGCACTCTCCAATGTGCAATCTGTTGCGGTAACGCTCCACCGCGTGCAGACTCGCCCCTTCCCCAGGCCCGCACACCGATACTCGCACCCTCCACCCTGGACGCCAAAATGGGCCATGGCGATCGAGCCGGGCACCCGACTCCCCGGCCACCGTCCGCTCGGGGGCCGAAGCTTTTGTTGCCGTTAGCCCGCCCGGCCGCCGAAATCAGCGTCGGCGTTCACGTACCAAGGCGATCATAACACAGAGCTTGAACTTGTCAACATGTAATTATTACACACTATAGTCGAAGGCTAGGGGGTTTTGCACACGTAGCCCCGGCTCTGTAGCCTAGGAACAAGTGCCACCTGGTCCTAAGACTGTAGCCTCGTGGCCGGAGGCGTGGCACCCGCTGGCAAGTTGAGGATAGCAGGTTTGTTAGCTGGCAGAGCCGGGCAGTCTCCGGGTACCGCTACCGGCCTGGGGACGGAGTCGGATTGGGCCCCAAATTCGCACT
>DATJKY010000696.1:0-2988 GCA_035490955.1 Terriglobia bacterium
TAGACCTCAATGAGTTGCTTGATCGACACCTGGGTGTACTTCTGCGTGGTGGAGAGGCTGGCGTGGCCGAGCATTTCCTGGATAGCTCGCAAGTCAGCGCCTTCGGTCAGCAGGTGCGAGGCAAAAGCATGCCGCAGGGAATGGGGGCTCACGTGAACTTCGGGTCCGAAGGAACGCACGTAGCTCTTCACCAGCCGATCCACTGACCGGGTAGTGAGCCGCCGCCCGCGCGTATTCAGGAACAAGGCTGCGCCGCCGGTCTTGTTTCTCGATAGGATTTTCTCGCGCTCGGGCAGGTAGTCTTCAAGTGCCTGTTTGGCTTTGGAGCCGAAAGGCACGATTCTCTCCTTGCGCCCCTTGCCGCGCACCAGCAGCATGTCGTCTCCGAAGTTGATGCTGCGGAGGTCCAATCCTACCAACTCGCTGACCCGCAACCCTGAAGCATAGAGAAGCTCAAGGATGGCCCGGTCGCGTATCCTGGCCGGTCGCGCTTCCGGCTCCGCCTCCCGGACGGCGCGCGCCACACGATCCAGGAAGCCGTTCATTTCCTCTTCGGTCATGATTCGCGGCAGAGTCTTCGCAAGTCTAGGCGTGGAAACCAGGGCTGCAGCGTTTTCCGTCAGGATGCCTTCTCGGCACAGGAACTTAAAGAAGGCGCGAACGGAAGCGAGCTTACGGGCGATAGAAGTTTTCTTCTTCTCACGCTGGAACAAATGAGCCAAGAAGCCTCGGATGCGCAGTGCATCCACGGAAGTAATAGCGACCGGCGCCCCAGGCTGGGCCTGCGAAAGGAAGTCGCGGAATTGCAGCAGGTCGCTGCGATAATTGCGTATGGTGTGCGGCGAAGCGTTGCGCTCGTTTTGAAGATAAGAGGCGTAGCGCTCGATCAGATCGTCCATAGTCAGTTGTCCGTCGTCCGTTGTCAGTCGTTCTGAAGCAAGTCTAAACCCGGAAGGCTTCCGATCGACCGCAGATACGCGTTGAGTCTCGGGGCCAGTTTTTCCAGGATCGGCTTGAGCTGCCGCACCACCTGCGGACTTAGAAGTGTGCGGCCGTGGGCCCGTCTCAGCCAATGTTTCGTCTCGTTCAATGATCCTCTGGCCGTTCTCACAAAGCGGCGATTATCCTGGAACCTGCCTCTTCCTGTCCCTTCTGCGATGTTGGCTCCAACCACCGCGTCAAGTCCGCCAGCGCTCGCTCACATTGTCGTTCGCGACGCGCTTGACGGTCGCGCGCGAGTTTCCGGGAGAGACCCTCCATCGGCGGCAGCAGGTCGTAAGAGATGTTGGCTGGCTGGTAGTTACCGGGATCGGCGTGGGTGATGTAATGAACCAGTGAGCCTAGCGCGGTCGTTTGAGGAGGCGGCGCGAACACCTCCTGCCGCAAGCGACACGCCATAGCTAATCCGGCGAGCAACCCTGTAGCAATGCATTCCACGTAGCCTTCGACGCCCGAGAGCTGCCCGGCAATGAATACATCCGGCAAGCGCCGCAGGCTGAGGTTGGGCTCAAGCAGTCGGGGAGCGTTAATGTAAGTATTGCGGTGGATCTGTCCGTAGCGCAGGAACTCGGCGTTTTCCAGGCCTGGAATCATGCGCAGGATCCGCTTCTGTTCGGGAAACTTCAAGTGATTCTGAAAGCCTACCAGGTTGTAGCTGGAAAAGCGCAAGTTTTCGGGACGCAACTGGACAACGGCGTAAGGTTGCTTGTTGGTCCCGGGCTCTATCAAACCGACGGGCTTCATCGGACCGAAGCGCAGCGTGTCCACACCGCGCCGCGCCAATTCTTCGATGGGCAGGCAGGCCTCGAAATAGTTCAAGTGTTCAAACTCGTGGGCCTGCACCGCCTCGGCCCGAAGCAAGGCCTCGTAGAAAGCCTGGTACTCCTGCTCCGACATAGGGCAGTTCAGATAGTCCTCTTGGCCACCCTTGCCGTAGCGCGAGGCGGGGAAGATACGTTCCATGTTGAGCGTTTCCGCGTCAACGATAGGACTGATGGAATCGTAGAACGCCAGGTTCTCGCGGCCCGTAGCTCGCTGCAGTTCGGCGGCAAGGGCGTCAGAGGTGAGTGGGCCGGTGGCAACGAGCAGCGGCATTCCTTTGCAGGAGGGAATTCCGCAGAGTTCCTGGCGCCGCAATTCGATGAGGGGATGCTGTTCAATAGCGGATGTAACCGCCAGCGAGAAGCGCTCGCGGTCAACGGCCAGGGCGGCGCCCGCGGGCACAGACGTTTTGTCGGCGCAGCCGACGAGCAGCGATCCGCAGCGGCGAAGTTCCTCTTTGAGCAGCCACGACGCCGCCCCACTTGCATTGGACTTCAGGGAGTTGCTGCACACTAACTCTGCCAGGCGATCGGTTTTGTGCGCCGGCGTTGGATGGGTGGGACGCATCTCCCACAGCGTCACCGGTATTTCCCGTTCCGCCAGTTGCCAGGCCGCCTCGCTCCCCGCCAACCCGCCACCCGCAATCATCACCCTTTCCATGGTTGAGAGTGCATTATAACAGGTCACCTCACGCACTGTGGCCGAGTAGACTTTGTGACCTTCAGGGGTGAAGTGAAAGGCGCACTCATTAAAGCTGTCGACAAGGCCCCATCGACCTGTCGAAGCGCCGCTCGTGGGCGTCCTTGGGCGGGCACAAGGCCCGCCCCTACATTCGCGTGCGAGATGCGGTCCGCCAGGATCGGTCCTGGCTGATTAGGGCGTGGCCAACCTGTGATACACTCCACGCATCGCACTCTGGAGTAGTTCAGATGTTCTCCGGAAAATAACGCAGGAAGCCCTGATGCGTCTTTTACTTGTCGAGGATGATGTCCGAATCCACACCTTCCTCAGTCGGGCACTCATTGAGGCCGGATATCAGGTGGATGTGGCGAACGATGGCAAGACCGGGGAGGCGCTGGCGCTGGAAGGCATCCATGATGCTTTTATTATCGATCTTGGCCTTCCCGACCTCGATGGCCTGGACCTGATTGCGCGTTGCCGTGCCCA
>DATJKY010000697.1:0-7517 GCA_035490955.1 Terriglobia bacterium
GACGTTCGTGATCCGCGCCGGCGATAAATACGAATTGCTCGATTCCAACGACCTCGGCGAAATGGCGCTGGCCACGCCAGCCCTCATTGGTGATCGCCTGATCTTGCGCACTGAGAATCACCTCTACTCCATCCGCAGCACACCCATCAACAGACGCCGTTAAGAAACCGCACTCACAGAACGGGATCCCGGATATCGCAAAACTTCTCCGAACGAGAACAGATCCCCCCGGTGTCCAGATCTTGGGCGCGAACCTGCTCGGGCGACATGTAGGATACGGTGAGCAAATCGCTGAAGCTGAGAGGAGTAAGCCCCGAGGAGTGATCAGCATCAGGTGTGTCAGCACTCTTCTCAAAGCCGTCCGCAGACCGTTTTTTAACTGCAACCGGTTGTCTCTCAATTCGAGTTTCTTGGCAGGCACACAATGAGGCGTGCTTTCCGGCTATACTGAATGCGGCGCCGGAACTGACATGGTTGCTGCTGGCAGGCGGTTGGGTTCGCTCTTCGTATGATCTGGTCCTGCTGGTACAATCGCTAGTTGTCCGTTCGTGCACGCACGAGGGAATGAGTGCCGACGGGCGAAGCGCAATCATTACAAGAGTGTGGAGAGTGTGCCGTGGGCGATCACGAGGAAGATTTTGCCGCGATGTTCGAGGCTTCGACCCTGGCCAAGCGCCTCGATCAGGGCGAACTGGTGGAGGGCAGGGTCGTCTCCATCGGGCCGGAGGTAGCGTTAGTCGACGTTGGCCGCAAGGGTGAGGCGGTAATGGACATCGCCGAACTGAAGAACGACGCCGGAGAGTTTGAGGTCGCGCTGGGCGATCGCATTAAGGCGATGGTGGTATCAACGCAAGGCGGGCTGACGCTCTCCCGAAGGCTGGCGGGAGCGGCCGCGAGCGATGAGCAGTTCGAAACCGCCTTTCAAAGTGGCCTGCCGGTGGAAGGGAAGGTTGAACGGGCGGTAAAGGGCGGCTACGAGGTGCGCATCGGCCGGCGCCGCGCGTTCTGCCCGATTTCCCAGATCGACCTCCGCGGCGCTGACCCGTCGGCGCACGAAGGGCATGTCTACCAATTCCGCATCATCGAGTACAAGGAAGGCGGCGCGAACGTCGTTGTCTCCCGTCGCGCGCTCCTCGAGGAGGAGCAGCGGGAGAACGCCGCCAAGCTCCGCGACAAGATCGTTGCCGGCGCCGTCCTGACCGGCCGTGTCGCTTCCCTCCGCGAGTTCGGCGCGTTCGTCGATCTCGGCGCAGGCGTCCAGGGGTTGCTCCACGTGTCCGAGATGGCGTGGTCCCGCGTGTCGAACCCCGCGGCGATGGTAAAAGCAGGCGAGGAGATCACCGTTAAGGTACTGCGCGTGGACAGGGAAAAGCAGAAGATATCGCTCGGCTTGAAGCAGCTCTCCGCCGACCCATGGACGAGAGTGCCGGAGGTGTACAAAGTAGGCCAACGGCTGCCGGGCCGCGTCACGCGCGTCGCGGAGTTCGGCGCGTTTGTGGAGCTCGAGCCGGGCGTCGAGGCGCTGGCCCATGCTTCCACGTTTGCGCCGACCGGACGATCGGGAGGCTGGTCGAGTCAGGTCGCTGCCGGGACGACCGGCACCTTCGAGATTCTAACCATCGACCTCGAGCAGAAACGGATCGGCGTGGCGCTGATTGAGGAAGGCTGGGCGCGGGCCGAGGCGGCGGCGGGAGCCCGGCCGTGCATCGTTCCGGGCGCGCGTCTGACGGGAAAGGTCGAACGACACGAGAACTTCGGCGTGTTCGTCTTCCTCGCCCCGGGGCGTACCGGTGTCATCCCCTTGAGCGAAACCGGCGTCGTGAAGGAAGGTGATGTCCGGCGAGCCTTTCCCCTCGGGGCGGACGTCGAAGTGATCGTACTGGAAATCGATCCGGCAGGTCGGCGCATCCGCCTGAGCGCGAAGGCAGTCATGGAAGCGCGCGAGGCCGAGGAAGTGCGCGAGTGGACGGAGCGCAATGCTCCTCCCGCCGAGGGCTACGGGATACTCGCCGACAAGCTGCGCTCGGCGTTCAAGTCGCTACAGAAGTGACGCTCTCAGTCCGAATTTTAGCACGCTAAGCCTCGGCAGCGGCGGGCACAGCATCGATCGCACTATGCTGCGCAACCGGTGGAGACCCAGAGAATGGATCTGTGAAACGCGCGACTCATCGATGCCGAGATGTCCCCGATCCGCTTCATCGTGAGATCCTGCCCGTAGTAGAGAGACAGGACCAGCCGTTCGCGCTCGGAAACCCGGTCGAGCGATCGGGTGATCAGGTCCCGCTGCTCCCGCCGATAACAGAGTTCGAATTGGTCCACTGGTCTTTTGGCAGGCAAATGACCACCGATCGATCCTCGGCAACGGCGTCGGAAGTCTGGATCGTTGCCGAGCCTTCGATCACCGGGTTCTGTACGGATGGCGCGTAATCCGCCCACTGAGGTCGCCGTGAAGAAATCAGTGTTGTGAATCCGGCGCCAGCAGGAGGATCTTCCCAATGCCGCCTTTCTCCCCTAGCACATGTGCTTCAGCGGCATCACGCAACGGCATCCGGCGACCAATAGGCAGAACGAACTTGCCATCGCGGACGTCATCGGCGAACTCACGCACCTTGGATGGATCAGGCTGCGTAAACACACGCGTAATCTTCACTGTCGGATTTTGCGCCGCCGCGCTTTCCGGCAACACAGCGGTGTAGCCAAAGGAGCCGCTTTGCTTTACCTTCGCGATCAGCTTCGCCGCAACCTCACCGCCAACAGTATCCGCAATTGCATCCACGAGGCGGAATTTCTCAATCGCTTTATCGTCATCAATCGCGAGTAAGTCAGAGACACCGAGGGAGCGGGAGTCATCGAACTCTTTACCGCGAACACCTGCAATCACCTGCGCGCCTATCTTCTTCGCCGTATGCACCGCCGCGCGCCCAACACTGCCCAGCGCTCCCGTTATCAGAACAACCTGTCCCTTTTTCACGTTTGTCGCCAGGCGCACAAGCTGGTCTCCCGTGAGGGAAATCAGCGGGATCGCGGCCGCGTCCGCCAGGTCCACGCCATCCGGCAGATGGGCCACGTCCGAATCGTCCACTGCAACCAACTCGGCATAGGTCGCGTCGGATAGTGCAAGAACGCGGTCGCAGGCCTTGAAGTGCTTCACATTGGGGCCCACCGCCCGTACGACGCCACTCACATCGCGGCCCAGAATTGCCGGAAAGGACAACGGAAAATCCTTCTGCCGCATCCCTGAACGCAGTTTCCAGTCGATCGGATTAAGGCTCGCAGCGGCTGTCGCGATCAGTACCGTACCCCCGCTAACGTGCGGCTCGGGAACGTTGTCTTCAAATTTCAGCTTCTCGGGACCGCCATACTCATGCAGCACCACTGCCCTCATCGCTTATCTCCCACCGCAGAGCTTCAGGCATATATCTGACGAGATCATACCCGCCATGTGCGCCAGAGAAAACCCGTCGCGCAGTTCGCCCAGTTGATCCGATCGCCTCCCACCATAACCAGAACGCCCACGGCAAGTATCGCGTGCATCAAACTCCGATAGATCCGATAGGTGGTCTGCTCTGCTTGTTTGTCCACGTTTCCGTGAGCTAGCCCCTGAATGCCAAGCGCCGCAACCGCGACCACAAATGCCAGTGCCACGGCGACGGTTCCCCACTATTTAGGCAAGACTGTTGGATTCCTCACTAGCCCCGCACCGACCGCAAAGATCCAAGAGAGCACGAATAGAATCGCTGCTGTTAAGGCCAAGACCCGACGGCGTATACGCAGAACCCCACCCCGCAATTGGCGTTAGTTTACATCCACTAGGTTGTAGCCAAGTTGCCAATTCTCCACGACTGGTTTTCCCGTGCTCTGACGTAATAGCAACGTGTTTGACGCCGAAGTCGCCGATCAAAAGGGTTTACCGCTTGTTCGGAGGGCAGCCAAAGATACCTTTCGCTGAAACACTCCGCACACGGCAAGGCGCAACGCCTAATGAGCTGTGTGTCGTCAAAAACGAGTAGATGAAAAAAAGGCTTGATCTCGCCAGCGTCCCCCCGACCTGCCCCCATGACCAGTGCCACGGCCTAACACGGGATTCCCTACAAGTGTGGTCAAATCTTGACACCACTGACGTTTCTGATCTGATTCCACCGAGAGGGACACGGCGGAGGAGTAGCGGCCTCCGGTTTCACGATCACCAGCACGCTCGCCCATTTTGACCACCAGCGCCGGAGGCCCAGCCAGAAGAGACCACAAACACTCCACCGGGTCTCGGATTCTTCCGCTTGAGGATGCCGACCTGCTGCCGCAAGGCGACGAGCTCCAGTCCGAGGTCATGTCGCGAGCGGAAGAAGGCACCGGACCAAGAGAGAAAAGCCAGAAGAAACCGGATCATGGGCCCATTTTACACGACGCAGTCGACCGGAAGGCGGGTTCCTGCAAGTTGCTGATTTTGCGAAGCAATCGGATTTTGACGACACACAGCACAAAAACCGTTGGCTTGATGGGGTCGCGCGGGCTCGGCCAAGGGTGGTACCCTTTGAGTGACGGTTCCGACGTCTGCGTCACGACGAGCCCGAGGCCGGCTGCTGGACCAAACGTCATCGCGAGCGCCACCGCACGATTTAGCTTCACCGCAAGCGATCAAGCGAGCTGGGCGAGCGCGTCATAGGCCAGGAGGGACCTGCCGCCCCGACTAGAGAGACCTGAAAATGGAATCTAATCCGGCTGACTGGTTACCGCAAATGGAGGGCCTCCTGCAGACCCTCAATGAAGGTGTCCTTATCGTCGATGCGCATGATGGCGTCGTTTTCGCCAATCAATGCATGGAAGAACTGGTTGGCCTGCCGGCGGTCGAACTGGTGGGGCAGACGCCCAGCCACTTTTACTCGGGCGAGGACCTAGAGTTCTTGAACGAGCAGATCGCTCACTCCGTGGAGCATGGCCGGAATCGCTACGAGTTCTATGTGCCTAAAGCAGACGGGTCGAAGGTGCCGGTGATCATCAGTTCGCGGTCTATAAAGACTCCGGACGGGCGCCGTCTGGGCGTGGTCACTTTCACGGACATTAGCGCGCAAAAGCAGGCGGAAGAGAAGCTGAGGCAGGCCAATCAGGAACTTGCACAGCGGCAGCGGGAGATCGAGGCTGATCTGGCGCTGGCCTCGCAAGTGCAGCGAAGCCTGGTCCCGCAGGCGACGCGCTGGGGCCAGCTCAGCATCGACACGGCTTATCTCCCGGTGCGAACGATCGGCGGTGATTTCGGCCTAGTTGTCCCGCGCGAGGAAGAGCACCTCAACCTGCTCGTGTGTGATGTTTCAGGCCACGGTATCGGCTCTGCCCTCATCGCCAATCGCATTTATTCGGAGGCGATTTCCTTGTTGGAGCAAGAGACCGACTTAGGGGGACTCTTGCGGCGACTCAACAACTTCGTCATTCAGCAGATTATGGCCTCCGGTTTCCTCTTCTCGATGATTGCGGCTCGGCTAGACCACCAGGGACGCTGGTTGACTTACGCCAATGCGGGCCATCCGCCTGCCTTCTGGATCAGTTCAATTGGTGAGTGCCGGCGACTGGAGGCGCGCAGTGTGGTTCTCGGCTGCTTTGAAGAAGCGATTTCAGATGAGCCCACTCAGCAGGTGGAAATTGCTCCGGGCGACCGCTTGATCTTCTACACGGACGGGCTCACCGAGGTCTTCAACCACCGCCGGGAGATGCTGGGAGTCCAAGGGCTCGAGAGAATCATCCAGCGCGCGGCGAAGCAGTCTTTGGTCGAAATGAAGCAGACCGTGCTGAACGAGGTGGCAGCCTGGCGTGACGGCCCAGCCACTGACGACATTTCGCTGGTGGCTATTGAAGCTCTTTAGGTAGGGCCCTCATGGTGACGGGAACTATAGCCAGAATCCACGAAACACTGAGATGTGGGCCGTGTCGGCCACCACAGCGCATGATCACCCGTTGGAGCCGAGCAGCCCAGACTGACACCCTGAAATGGGCTCGATCTCGGCCGCTGACCAACGAGACTCTCGAGGAAACTGGCGCTTAAGAGATATGTCCATCGCACCCAAGTTCTCATGAAACAGTCGTTGCTGGTTCCGATACTTGCTGGCGGCTTGGTCGCCGGCTCGCTTGACCTGACTGCCGCGTTCGTCACTTTCGGCTGGGGCGCGCCACGCGCGATTGCTGCCGGCCTGCTGGGAATGCAAGCTCTTCATGGCGGCCCGGGCACGTGGATGCTTGGCGTGCTTCTGCACTACCTCATAGCTTATTTGGCGGCAACGGTCTATTGCGTTGCAAGTCGGAGGCTGGAGTTCCTCAGGCCCTACTTCCTCCTTTGCGGCATGTTTTATGGCATTGCTGTATATTTGGTGATGACCCTGATCGTGCTACCCCTCAGCGGGCTTCACGCCGCCGGCCCGTACCAGCTTCGCCGGCTCGTTCAGGGCATTCTGGTACACATGTTCCTCATCGGCGTGCCGATCGCGTTCTGCCTATACAAGTTCTCGATGCCGCACCAGGTGCAGCGATGAACTTGGTGGCAGGATCGCGATGCGCTTGCTGTGCAAGTTAGATCAAATTGATGAATTCGGCCGAAGATGTGGGCCTCGCTGGTGGTGCACGGATTTTGGTGCGCACTTTCCCTCGAACTCGTGGGACAACGGCGACTGAATCAAGGCAGGAGGGCAGAGCACGTCCGGTTTATTCAAGACCAAATTGGTATCCCAATTATCCTGAAACCGCGATGACGACGCGAAGAGAGCTTCTTGCGGCCTTTGCGGGCACAATGCTCGCTTACTCCGTCATAGGAGAGGGGCAGACAATAGAGCAGAGAATCAGCGTCGTGACACTCGGAGTGAAAAGCCTCGCTATGTATCGGGATTGAACCCGTGGGCACCGCTCTGGGGGCTGAGTGTGCGAGAGGTATCTCAAAGAAGCTGCGACGCCGGAGTTGCTAGATTCCTGTTCGCTTGAGCCTTCTCTATCAGGTGCCAACAACGGGCGGCGACGAAGTCCCCTTGCAGACGTCCATTCCTAACCCCATCATTGAAGACATTTCGCCCGACCGCTCCGAACTTCTCGTTGCAAGCTGCGTTGGGAACGAGCCGGACTGCCCCCTGTGGGTTCTACCGGTCCTGGGCCGCTCACCCCGCCGCCTCGGTGAGATTGCCGCCTCGTTTACCACCGGACCAGGAACAGCAGCCTATTTTCCGGACGGGAAAGACGTCGTCTATGTCCAAGGGAACAGCCTGTATCGGGTTAAGGCTGAAGGAACGGAAGGGAGGAAGATCGTCAGTGTTGCCACGGGCGGAAACCCTTACTGGGTTCGTTGGTCGCCCGACGGAAGTCGCTTGCGGTTCAGCGTGCAGACCCAAAATGGCACGACACTCTGGGAAGTCGCCGCAGACGGAAGAAATCTTCACCCATTGCTTCCCGGATGGAATAACCCGGCAGCTGAGTGTTGCGGGAGCTGGACGCCCGACGGGAAGTACTTCCTCTTCCAGTCTCAGCGGGGCGGAACGAGCAACATCTGG
>DATJKY010000698.1:0-6324 GCA_035490955.1 Terriglobia bacterium
CCAGCCGCTCCGGCAATTCCTGCGGCGTCGGCACCTCGCATGGAATCGGCGTCTCTCGAATCTTTGCTTTGGCGCGCACAATGCGCTGAGCCAGTGTCGCCGGCGTAACCAGAAATGCCCGGGCAATCTCCTCCGTGGTCAGGCCGCAGACTTCGCGCAGCGTGAGCGCAACTTGGCCTTCGGGAGCCAGAGCGGGATGGCAGCAGGTGAAGATCAGACGGAGGCGATCATCTTCGATCTCTTCATCCCCGATCTCTTCATCTTCGCCGGGAGCGTCGTTGACGCGCGATTCCATGTGGGCAACAAGATCTCTCTGTGCCCCGTCGAAGCGCGCGCGCCGGCGCACACCGTCAATGGCCTTAAATCGTGCCGTTGATATGAGCCAGGGACGAGGCTTGTCCGGCACGCCGGCCTGAGGCCAAGTCTCCAAAGCGGCAGCGAACGCCTCGTGCATGACCTCCTCGGCGAGATCCAGGTCCCCGAGAAGGCGTACCAACGTCGCTAGAATCCTGCCCGATTCCGATCGGTAAAGGGTCTCAATGGTCCTGCTAAGTTGTTCGGGTACAGGTGGCGGCATCTACGCCAATCTAGCAAACGGAGGCGTCAGACACAACTGCCCTCGGGCTTCCCCTACCCACAATTCATCGGTGTTACGATCTCTTGCGCGTCGTCAATAAGCGCATTATCGCCGATGCACTCATCGAAACCAGATTTGTAACGCGAAGTCGGCTTGTGTGAATCGATCTCAGAAACTCCTTGATAACGAGCAAGCCTTCCTTTGAAGCTCTAAGGAAGGATTGCCGACTACACGTCCAATTGATCTCAACAGTTCGGGAAGGGCCACTCAGCCCGGCCCGTTTGTGTTTTCGGAAGGCTCGGCGCGATTCAAACGCGGTAACGAATAGAGTAGAATTTGGTGCCAATTCTCCCGGAGAGAGAAAACAATGCGCCGGTATCATCACATCGGGATTCCCACTACGGAATCGAAGCCTGAGGAGACTCACTTGAAAGACCTGAAACTCTTTGTCGTCAGTCACCAGAAAAGCGAATTCGGCGTGGGATGGATGCGCTTCGAAGCGGACGCGGCGGTTCCCGATCTCGTCCGGCGAGTGCCGCACGTCCCGTTTGAAGTGACCGACCTCTCCTCCGAGCTTGCCCTCCGCGAAATCCTGATTCCTCGGAACAGCCCATCTAAGGGGTCCGCGTCGCGTTCATCGTCGAAAACGGCACGCCCATCGAACTGCTCGAATTTACCGACCCCAAACACCCAGCCCGTTTATCGAACCAAATGGACGAGTAACGGGTTACCCGTACAAGTTCGATCCGGTCGCGCAGGATCGCAGCAGGAGAATCTGTCAGCGGCGACTAACCCGCGATCAAGGGCGTAGGAACCAGTTGACGGTCAACTGCAGCAGAGAAGATAAGTCGCCATTAGCCGACTAGGGTGGACTTATCTCCCGGGAGGCGTTCCGTAACCGTGCCGCTTATATCTACGGGTTAGCCGACTACAGTCAAGGTGAGCACTCAAATTGTTTTCGAGGCGCCCACAATCCGCTCTGAACCAAACGCCTCATATGGCGCATTGGCCCGTCATGCGGCAAGTTGGCCGGCGTCGCAGCACGAGCCAGAGTTGAGTCTGAACCTAGACTCGTCGAGGTAAACATGCTCACGATCGCGGAGCCTACCTCTTCTTCCACTCGGCGGCTTTCTCCGGCTTGCCCCAGGCCTGATAGAGCTGGACGACCCATTGATGCGCCAGTTCCAGGTGGTAGAGATCGGAGGCATCGATGCGGTCTTTGCGAGCTAGCATCCCCTGATAGCCTTCCAGCAGCAGCGGTCCGGCCTCAGCGTATTTCTTCTCTCCCGCCAGGCTCGCACCCAGCAGACTTGCGGCGCGGAATCGCTGCCAATTGTCAGGCTGGACCTTCTTCTCCGCTTCCAGGGCTTCGCGCGCCACGGGCTCGCTCTCGGCGAATTTGCCCTGCGAGAGGTACGCGAGGGCAAGATCGGCTTCCGAAGCCATCGTGTCCGGGTGCTGCGCGCCCAGGGCGTGGCGCTGCCCGGCCAGAGCCTGCGCGGTATAAGTCTTCGCCAGGGCGTACTTGCCCTGTCGTTGGTACGTGGACGCAAGATAGGACAGTGTGCCAAGAGTAAGGGGATGCTCGGAACCTAACACGCGGCGCCGGATTTCCAAAATCTGACTGTCGAGCGCCTCGGCCTGCGGGTACTTGCCCTGGCCCTGGTAGACCCGGGCCAGATTGTTCATGGAACCCAGCGTGTCGGGATGCTCGGGACCCAGCACCCGGCGCCGGATCTCCAAGATCTGACTGTCGAGCGCCTCGGCCTGCGCATACTTGCCCTCGTCGTCGTAGACGACTGCCAGATTGTTCATGGAACCCAGCGTGTCGGGATGCTCGGGACCCAACGCGCGGCGCCGGATCTCCAAGGTGTGGTTGTCGAGCGCCTCGGCCTGTGCGTACTTGCCCTCGCGCCAGTAGACGACGGCCAGATCGCTCATGGAACTCAGCGTATCGGGATGCTCAGGGCCTAACACGCGGCGCCGGATTTCCAAAATCTGTCTGTCGAGCGCCTCGGCCTGCGGGTACTTGCCCTGGCCCTGGTAGACCCGGGCCAGATTGGTCATGGAAAGCAGCGTGTCGGGATGGCCGGGACCCAGCACGCGGCGCTGGATCGCCAGAGTCTGGCTGAGGAGCGTCTCACCCTCGGCAAACCTGGCCTGAAGGTAGGCAAGACGCCCGAGGTGGCTCATGGTCTTGAGGGTCTTCGGATTCTCCGCGCCAAATACTCGGCGGTTCAAATCCAGCGCCCGCTCAAACTGTGTCCGTGCCTCCCGGTATAGTCCGAGATCAATGTAGGTCTGGCCCATGGTGTCGCGAATCCCGGCCTCGACCTCCGGCTGCCGGTCGAACTTGCCCTGGATGCCCTGCGCGGCGCGTTCCAGCACCGTTCGCACCGTGATGTTAGGATCGGGTTTCGACTGGTTGTAGGCGCTCGCCTGCCCCAGCAGATCGTTCTGCAGGAAATCGTTCACCGCCTGGGCGATGGCTGACTCCTGTTTGGCCTTCGCTTCCGCCCGCCGCGCTTGCACCGCTTCCCACGTGCTGGCCACCACACCCGCTACCAGCACCACAAACACCGCCACCACTCCCATCATCAGCGCCTTGTGGCGCCGTGCGAATTTCTGCAGTTGATACGAGGTGCTGGGCGGCCGCGCCGTGATGGGCTCGTCGTACAGATGGTGCCGAATGTCCGCGGCTAGGTCCGCCGCCGAGCCGTAGCGCCGCGCCTTGTCCTTTTCCAGCGCCTTGCCCACGATCGTCTCGATATCGCCCCGATAGGTGCGATTGACTGAGCTGAGCGTGGTTGGCTGTTCTTCCCGGATGGTCCGCACCGCCTCGGGCAACTGGTATCCGAGCACGTAGGGTCCTTTGCCGGCCAGCAGCTCGTAGAGAACTACGCCCAGGGCGTAGACGTCGCTGCGCGTGTCGACCTCCGCCGGATCCCCCAGCACCTGCTCCGGACTCATGTAGGCGAGCGTCCCCACCAACTGCCCGATATCGGTCTGCCGTGTGGCTTGCGCGTCCGAGTCCGTCAGCCGCGCCACCCCGAAATCGAGAATGCGCGGCTGCCCCGATTCGTCGACCAGGACGTTTGCCGGCTTCAAATCGCGATGGATCAGCCCGCGCTGATGGGCGTGCTGCACGGCGTCGCAAATTTTCGCCATCAGCTCGAGGCGCTCGCGGGTATTGAGCTTGTGCTCGTCGCAGTAAGCAACGAGCGTCTGGCCATGTACAAGCTCCATGGCGAAATAGGGCTGCCGTCCGAAGGCAGTCTCAGCCGCGCCCGCTTCGTAGATTTGCGCGATGCCGGGGTGCTGCAAGCGGCCCAGGGCCTGCGCCTCGTTCTCGAAACGGCGCAGCATCCCGCCGGTGGCGTATCCGGCGCGGATGACCTTCAAGGCCACGGTGCGATGCGGCAGATCCTGCTCGGCCTCGTAGACTGCGCCCATGCCGCCCTCACCGCGGAGTCGCAGGATGTGATAATGCCCAATGCGGGAGGGCAACAGCTGCGCGCCGCTCGCGAGCAGGGCCGTGTTGGGCGGCGCTGGCCATGCCCCACTGCGGGTGGGTTGGTTCGAACCCGGCGACGTCTCGGGCGTGCAGGTGGGAGCATCCGGGTCAGGATCGTCGTTGATACTCATGTCCGCAAACCTCCATAATCCGGCAGCGCACGATCTGACTGTTTAGAATCGACTGTGCCCCCCGGCAGGTTGGTAGAACGTAGCAGAATTACGGCGTCACGGGAATAGTAAAACCGGTGATAGAGGCAACGGCAATACCCCAGAGGCCGACGTGAAGGAATCGGACAATGCCTCGCTCATCTACGCCGGTTTGAGCAACTTCGCCGATGTAAGGGCACTGATCGGAAAGCAGGATACGAACCCGGTGGGTTTTCGGGCTCGAAGGTGGGAGGTCGGGTCGGGCACGGGGCCCTAATATTTGTGAAGGCCTCTGCAACTCCAAATCTGCAGAAAAAGGGGTCCTACAAGGAAGCCTTAACCCCGACCCGGAGAGCCGCTGGCCGGTTGACTCGCAACTCGGAAATGGTCCACTTGGCCGTAAAACTAAAAATAACCGGCCAACCCTAGCCGCACCTCTAAGTGGTTGAAAATCGGCGGGTTGGCCGATTATTTTCCGTTTAACTGGTCCAATCTGTGGACGCGCCATTAAACTCCTCATTCCGGGCGGGTTACGCCGGCGCGGGCATCATGATTGATTTCATGAGAGCGTCGGCTCCCTCGACACTCGAGTAAACTTGGTGTGCTGACGACCAAGGCTCGGGAGGAAGGAGCCGAACATGTTGATTATAGGATGTGATTATCACCCGAGCGTTCAGCAAATCGCGTGGGTAGATACCGAGTCAGGAGAATGCGGCGAGCAGCGGCTGGCGCACAGCGGCGGAGAAGCGGAGAGGTATTACCGCGGCCTGAACGGACAAAGGGTGCGGGTGGGGATCGAAGCCACGGGACACGCACGCTGGTTCGAGGGGTTACTGACGGAGTTGAAGTACGAGCTATGGGTAGGAGACCCGGCGCAGATTCGGGCCAAACGAGTGCGGAAGCACAAGAACGACCGCGAGGACGCGCGACTCCTGCTCAAGCTACTGGTGGAAGATCGCTTTCCCCGGGTGTGGGTGCCGAGTGCAGAGAATCGGGATGTGCGCCAACTGCTCTGGCACCGGCATCGGCTGGTGCAGATGCGGACACGGGTCATGAATCAGTTGCAGGCCATCGCCCTGAACGAAGGGGTGCGCCGCAGGAAGGGGCTGTGGAGCCAGCGGGGGCGGGAGCAATTAGAGTCGCTAACGCTAGCTAACTGGGCGACAAGGCGCCGGAAAGACCTGTTGGACTTGCTCGACCGCCTCAACCCGAGGATCGAGGGGTTAAGCGAGGCGATCGAGCAAGAAGCCGTGCAACGGCCGGAAGTGAAACGGCTGATGACCCACCCGGGTGTCGGGGCCCTTACCGCCCTGGCCTTTGTCTTGATCATTGGGTCTCCGGAGCGGTTCCGGGGCGGCAAGCAGATCGGCAGCTATCTGGGGCTGGCTCCCTGCGAGGACTCCAGTGCCGATCGCCAGCGGCTGGGACATATCAGCAAGCAAGGGAACGCTCTGCTACGTTTCTTGCTGGTGGAGGCCGCGCAGGCCGTCGTCCGCTTCGACCCCGAGTGGCGACGTCACTTCCTGCACCTGGCGATGCGTCGGCACCGCGCGATCGCCAAGGTGGCGATGGCACGCAAGCTGGCCGTCGGCCTCTATTGGATGTGGCGCAAGGGATGGGATTACCAGCAGATGGCACAGTTTGGTTCGCACGTGGGAGAGCCCGTAACCGGCCATGGTGTGCAGTAGATCACCGTCAGATTGATTGGGCATCCCGCTCCCTGATTTCAAGGGAGTTCGAATTCGTAATCATGATCGAAGTGGTGACCGAATAGATGGTTGGGTCGGACCAAGTTCCACCCGAGAGATTACAGCGAGCCTTGGTCGAGGCAGCCGTGGAACAGTTCAGAGATCGGACAACGACGATAGGGCTCTCTCCCTCGGTGCCGGCGAGTTGCTTCGCCCGGCTTGGGGAGAAGAACCAAAAACAAGAGCAACCAAGGAACGAAGCTCAACTGCACTTCGTTTCGCTTCGTTCCCAGTTCCATTATGGGGCACGGGGAGGGCTGTCAAGGGTCGAGATGAACGCCCTGCGGGCGCCCTTGACAGCCCTCCCCGTGCCCAAGGGGATCTGTCGTCTTTTTT
>DATJKY010000699.1:0-5623 GCA_035490955.1 Terriglobia bacterium
GGAGGGCGATTTCGTCGCTTGGTGCCTGATCCGGCAACGCGACCGGCTCGCCCCACACCGCTCCCCTGGAGGAGAGATCAAGATAACCTTCGTCACACCCGTTCTGTCGCGCGCGGAGACGCTCAAAAGCTCAGCCGGACCTGAAACTGGACCCGACGGTTGTTGCCATAAGCTACGTCCTCGGGCCCGGAACTCGAAGCCAGCCAGTTCGATTGGTTGAAGTAAGTCGAGCTGAGATTACCGATCGGCATGCCTGGATTCGTGGTATTTAACACGTTGCGTACGATCACTGCGAGTGTCAGATTGAACCGGTGTTCGGTCGAGGAGTCGTGGGAGCCGTGTAGCTCTTCGCTCAGGGCGCCGAAGCCGGACGAGCCAGCTTTCTTGGAGGTCTTCGTCGGAGCTGACCCCGGCGAAGGACGGCCTCCCAATCCGAAGGTGTGGCTGAGCCGCAGGTTGAGACTCACAAATCCCGGCCCTTGGCCGAAATTCAGAGGAATGATGGTGGCGCCGCCGGCTGGACGGGTGTCGAAGACACCGTAAGGGGTTGCTACCACGGTGGGCCCGTACGGGTTGCTGACAAACGCGGGGCGGTCGGTGAATAGTGTATCGTGGTTGTTGTCGTGTCCGGTGGTGATATCAAAAGGCGCGCCTGAGCGCACTACCAGGAAAGGGTTCAGGTTGAGGCCCAATGGCCCGAGCAGGGATCCGCCAACCACCACGCTGTGCCGCACGTCCGTAGACGCGCGGCCGTAGTTGGCGCTCAGGTTGAACTGATTAGCGGGAAAGCTGTCCGGACCGTCCGTATTGCTGAAGGCTCGGCTGTAAGTATAGCGACCGAAGACTCCGATGCGACCCCGGAAGCGACGGCTGAGGCTGGCGACAAACTGGTCCTCGTTGAGAGTGCCTGCCGACTCGTACTGGTAGATGCTGGGAATGGCGGCAGGTGTCACGGCACCAGCCACGCCCTCGCCGGGGTACGGCGCGGAGATGTTGCGGGACAAGTAGAGATGCCGGGCGCGGGTGTCGATGACGGTGAATGCGGCCACCATACCCATCGGCAATTGGCGCTCGATTCCCAGGGCGGATTGAATCAGGTAGGCCGAGTGGAGGTTGGGGTCAACCTGACGGAGCGTTTGCGGAAGGCCCAGAGTTTCGAGTGAAGGAACGGAAGGCACCTGGGGGAAGAACGAGGGATTGTCCAGAACAAACTGTCGTTGGGTGTGCCCATTAAAGCGCAGGGCCTGGAGCATCTGGTTGTCGCCGAAGCGATCATAAAACATCCCTGCCCCAAGACGGATGACCGTCTTTCCGTCTTTCCCGCTGTGAGCACCTGGCATCCAGGCAAGTCCGAAGCGTGGTGCGAGGTCTTTCCAGTCGTGAATGTCGCTCTGGCCCTCCCAGCGCAATCCCGTACTTAGGGAGAGGGTGGGAGTCACCCTCCAGTCATCCTGCACAAAAAGGCCGACGTCGGTGTTCGTTAGCGACGACCCTGGCTGGCCACCCGCCCGGGAGAACTGTGAGGCCCCACCGCCCAGAGCCCGAACCTCGGCCGGTCCATATCCGAGTTGCTGAAACAGCAGCGTGCGCCGGTAGCGCTCGATCGAGGTGACCGGCACCATGACGGGGAGACCGTCTGGACTGATGACCACATGGTTGGAACTATCCAGCTCCGGACCCAAGCCTCCTGAGAAGACGAACGTGCCTCCGAAATTGCGCGGCGAGCGGTCGTAGAGCGAAAGCAGGCGAACGCGTCCGCCGAACCTCAGAGTATGAGATCCCAGGGTCAGGGTAGCATTGTTCTGTAGCTCCCAGTTATCGGGGGAATGCAGTGAGTTTCCCACTTGTGCGCCGCCTTCGGTGAAGGACTCCAGCACCTGGAGAACGGGCTGGAAGCTCGCGGCACGTCGGCTGTTGTCGCTGCCGATGAACTGGAACCGAGTCTCGTTGACCGCCCTGGACGACAAAAGCGCGGTCTCCGTCAACTGCAAGGTCTGGGTAGTCGCCGAGAGGGCGTAAGCCTGGGAAGGAAGGGTGAACCCGCCGACTCCAGCGTTCTCCTGCCTTGACTGGGCCCAGCTGTAGCGCGCGGCGAGTGAGTGCTTTTCGCTTAACTGGTAATCGATTCGGCCGCCGGCGATCAGTTCGCGCGCCGGCACCACGAACGCCTGGTTAAAGGGTGTGACCTGAAGAGACGGACTCAGGACGGTCGCATTCACCACGACGTTGTCATCCGCCCGCCGCCCTTCGACATTCAGGAGGAACGAGGCGCGCTTGGAAATGGCTCCGCTTAACTCGCCGCCCAGCAAGTTAGCCTGGTAATCGGGCTTGGTTGGCGAGTAGGGATTGCGCGAGTTCAGCGCCGCGCTGCTCATCCGGTAGGCGAGGGTGCCGTGCAGTTTGTCGGTGCCCGGCTTGGTGAGGATTTCGACTCGGCCAAAGCCGACCTTGTCGTATTCAGCCGAGAACGGATTCTGATTGATGCGGACCTCGCGAATCGAACTCTTGGGAGGCACGCCACCGTTAGAGAAGCCGTCAACATAAAACCCGCTGCCGCTGCCCCCAACGGAGACACCGGCCAGCGCTTTCAGGTCCGACGCCAACTCTTCCGAATCGTCAGGCAGGGTTGCGAGGTCGGCGCCGCGCAGCGTAACCGCACCCGCATTCTCGGACGGCGCCAGGCTGACTTGGCTGGCTTGGTCGGATACGACGGTCACCTGTTGCTTTTCGGCTTCCACCTGCAGAGTGACCGACACGGTCTCGACGCCACCCGCAGGCACCGACGTTTTGCCGCTTTCAAAGTTGGCGAAGCCCTTTAGGCTGACTTCGATGGAGTATTCTCCCGGGGCGAGCCCACTGGCTGTAAAACTCCCGGAGTCATCGGTCGCGAGCTCGCGAACCACCCTCTGCCCCTGCAGGATGGTTACCTTCGCGCCTTGAACGAGCGCGCCGGACTCATCCAACACGGTCCCCTGCAGCGTACCGGCAGGCTGCTGGGCCGTGGCCGTAACTGCCAGCAGAAGGCTGAGTGCGCTTTGCAGGAGAGAAAGGGATACTTGCCGGAAGCGCATTCTTAGCATGCCATTTTCTCCGTCTCGAGGTAGTATTCGCGGTACCATTGGACAAACCTCCTAAGTCCTTCTTCGATTGGCGTGCAGGGTCGAAAGCCAAAATCCCGGGCGAAGTCATCCATGTCAGCGTACGTACAAGGAACGTCCCCAGGCTGCATGGGAAGGAAGACCTTGTAAGCCTTCTTACCGATCGCTTGCTCTATAATCGAGACGAAAGTCAGCAGATCAGTCGGATAGTGGTTGCCGAGGTTATAGACTCTGTAGCGCGCGTTGCTGGTCAACGCCCCACTGCTCCGCTTCGCGATGCTTTGAGTGGGCGGAGATGACATCACGCGGACGATGCCTTCGACAACGTCGTCGATATAGGTGAAATCGCGCCGCATCTGGCCTCGGTTGTAAATCTCAATGGGCTTACCCCGGTCGATGGCTTGGGCGAATTTGAAGTACCCCATGTCCGGACGGCCCCAGGGTCCGTAAACGGTGAAGAACCGCAACCCCGTCACCGGTAGCCCGTACAGGTGGCTGTAAGAATGGGCGATCAGCTCATTGGATTTCTTGGTCGCGGCGTAAAGCGAGATGGGGCAGTCGACGCGATCATTCACCGAAAACGGCACCTTGAGATTGGCCCCGTACACGGAGCTCGAGGAGGCGAAGACGAAATGTTGCACCTGGGCATGTCGCACACAGGCTTCCAGCAAGTTCACAAAACCCACGAGATTGCTGCTTACGTAGGCGAAAGGATTTTCAATCGAGTAGCGTACGCCGGCTTGGGCCGCCAGATTCACCACACAATCGGGCTGGTGCTCTGCGACTGCGTCGGTGAGCGCTGGGCCATCGGCCAGGTCGAGCAGATGGAAGGTGAAGTTGCACTCCCGGCGCAGTCGTGCCAGGCGCGCCTGCTTCAAGCTGACGTCGTAGTACGGATTCAGATTGTCAATGCCGCAGACCTCGCAGCCTTCACCGATAAGGCGTCGGGCAAGGTGAAAACCGATGAAGCCCGCGGCTCCGGTAACCAAGACTCTCATATGTAGGCTCCTGACAAACTCCTTTGTGGCTCGAACGCGTTCAGGGACTGAAGCACGGGTGAGGCTCCAGCTCCAGGACAATGGACGATGCTGATCCCCAGGCGATGCAGGCGAAGCAACGTTGCGGTGTTCGCCAAGCCGAGCTGCTCCTGGAGAACGCGCCGCACAAAGCTGGGCGGAGCCACAACGGCCATGTTGCAGGGTCTTCCAGCGGGCGTCTTCTTTAGAACATTCCGCAGGGCATTCTCCACATTCCTTTCGTAGAGCCTGCAGGGAGGCTCGGAATGGCGGCGAAAGATTGCAGCAGCAACAGCACGTCCCGCCGGGCTGACTGGAAACACACAGTCCACTGGTAATCGCTCAAAGGCACCGAGGAGATGCAGGCAATTCTCCGGACTCTCGAAATATGCCGGGATCAGCAGGAGGCGTACTCCGGTCTTTCCCGCTTTCAGTTTCGGTAGAGCTTCGCCCAAGTGGGACGTGTCATTCAGCAATTCGAGCACTGCCTGATCTGCCCCGGGGAGAAAGCAGAGTCGACTCAGGCCGCAGTTTGACTGCTGGATGCGGTGGAAGTAACGTACACCAAGATTTAAAAACGTCGTAATCAGGGCTCGAGCCGCTCCACCGTGCGTCACCAGAAGGATCGACTTGCCCGCCTGCTGTGACAAGAGGTCGTTTAAGAAGAGCCGAGCGCGCCGATAAAGACTACGCACCGGGAACCTGCCCTCGCCCGATGAGGACCTCATCCGCAGGTTGTAAGGGCGGAGGCACCAGGTCGAGTGCTGCTCGGGAAACCTCCGCTTCACCTCCGCAAAGGACAGGCCCTCCCAGGTTAGCAGTTCGACCTCCCGCAACCTCGCGTCCGTTTTGAGCGGCGGGCGGGTGGTACCGTCGTGTAAGGCTTCGAGCACCTCCTCGGCAGTCTGAACCGCGCGTCGCAAGGGGCTGGCGATGACAGCATCAATAGCGGCGTCGCGCAACCGTTCACCGCTCAGCCGGGCCGCCCTCCGACCTGTCTCCGTCAGTGCCGGCGCGTCGCAGCAACCTTGGTAGCGGCCCTCCAGGTTGAAGGTGCTCGTGCCGTGACGAAGGATCCAAACCCTTGTCGCGGTCTCAGCCCTGGACAACATGGAGCTCCTCCTGCGATCGATTCCACAGCACCTGCCGGTGGAACATGGCCGCATACTCGCCGTCCAGGGCGAGCAGACCGTCGTGGGTGCCGCGTTCCACAATCCTGCCCTCGGAAATGAAGAGCACCAGGTCAGAGTTCTGAGCCGCGTCCAGATTGTGCGTGATCAGCAGGGTTGTCCGCTTGTCACTGAGCCGTTCGAGGGCCGCCGACACTTGTTGCTCGTTCTTCCCGTCGAGGCCCGTGGTCGGCTCGTCGAGAATGATGATTGGGGCTTTGCGGATCGCTGCGCGAGCGATGGCAATCCTCTGCCGCTGCCCACCAGAGAGCGAGGCCCCCCGCTCTCCCAGGACAGTGTCGTACTGCTTCGGCATCCGCATGATGAAGCCATGGGCATT
>DATJKY010000700.1:0-4628 GCA_035490955.1 Terriglobia bacterium
GTCACGTCCACCACGCGCTGGTTGAGAATTAGGTTGGCCTGCGCCACCCGCCCGACCAGATCGGTGACTTGAGCAATCTGTTCATTGTGCCTCGCCAGCACGCGGTCGTGCTCCTTCACCCGCTCCTTCAACTCCTCCATATCCGCCGCGAAGCGAGCATGGTGCTCCAAGAGGAACTCCATCGTCTTCTCGACATCCATGGCGCTACCTCACCCGCTCGTCGCGCGCCACCTTGCCGTCGCGGATGTGAATGATGCGGTAGGCGTGGGCGGCAATGTCGTGCTCGTGGGTCACGAGCACGATGGTGTTACCGGTTTCCTGCAGAAGGTTAAACAGGTTCATAATTTCTTCGCCCGTGGCCGAGTCGAGGTTGCCGGTAGGCTCATCGGCAAGAATGATGGAAGGGTTGTTGACCAGAGCGCGCGCGATGGCTACGCGTTGGCGCTGTCCTCCCGAGAGCTCATTGGGCTTGTGGTCCATGCGGTCGGCGAGGTCAACCTTGCGCAGCGCCTCACGGGCTTTGGCTAACCGTTCCTCCGCCGGCGTGCCGTTGTAAATGAGCGGCAGTTCCACGTTGTGCAGGGCGCTGGCGCGGGACAGAAGGTTGAAGGTCTGAAACACGAACCCTATGTCTTTGTTGCGGATGTAGGCCAGCTCGTCATCCGACAGCTCGCTGACCAGGCGACCGTTCAACCAGTATTTTCCACTCGTGGGCGTGTCGAGACAGCCGATCAGGTTCATCAAGGTGGACTTGCCGGAGCCCGAGGGACCCATGATGGCAACATACTCGCCGCGGCAAATCTCGAAGGTGATGCCACAAAGCGCGTTGACCTGGACGGCCTGACCCATGTCATACGTCTTCCACAGGTCCTCGGTCTTGATGATGAGGTCGACCGGCGGCGTCGCTCCGTCCTCTATTGCTGACGCAACTTGTGTACCCATGGGCGTCTCCACGCTCCTTGGCGATTCCCGACCACGGGAAAAGGGCGAAATGGGGAAATGGGAAAACCGTTTAGACTCGCCATTTCCCCTTTTGCCCTTTTCACCCTTTCCCCTTTTCCGCTGTTATGACGGCTTCGGGCTGCCGCCCGCCGGGGCAGAATTGTCCACCTTAACCTTGGTGTTGTTCTTCAAAGTGCGCAGAACCTGATAGCTTCCGGTCACGATCTCGTCCCCCGGCTGGAGTCCTTTGGTGATCTCGACGTCCGTCACGCCCATGATGCCAGTTTCGACTGGAACGAACACAGCCTTGCCGCCACGCACGACGAAGACGCCCTGAAGCTCTTCCTTGGCCTTCTCCTTCTCCTTGGTCGACTCAGGCTGCTTCGTGGCCGCCTGTGCCTGGCCCGTGGAGCCCTTCTTCGGCTCTTCGAGTTCGCCCCGCGTTCGGATGGTCAGCGCCTGAATCGGGACGGTGACGGCGGTCTGGCGGGTAGCCGTGGTGATTTTTGCCGTGGTGGAAAGGCCGGGACGAAGGCCGGACGGCGGGCTGTCAAGTGTCACCACCACCTTGAAGTCCTTAGCCTCTTCGCTCGTGGTGCCGCTGGTAGTGGTGGTGGTGGTCTGGCCGGTGCTGCGGCTGACGGCGCTTTGCCCGATTTCGGTCACCTTCCCCTTGAAGGTCTTGTTAGGAATCGCGTCGATGGTCACATCAGCGGGTTGGCTGAGCTTGACGTTGACGATGTCGGTTTCATCCACCTTCACTTCCGCCGTTATCACAGCAAGGTCGGAGACCTGGAAGAGCACGCTCCCCACTTGGTTCTGGATGCCAGGAACCACGTTCTCGCCCAAGTGGACGGGAAGAGACGTGATGATGCCGTCTATCGGCGAGGTGTAAATCGTCTTGTCCCGAACGTCCGTGTAGCGGACCAGTTGGGCCTTGTTCTGCGCCAAGCGCGCTGTGGCCATATCGCGGCTATAAACCGCTTGTTGATACTGCGCCTTAGCCTGGGCAACGCGCGCTTCCGCGGACTGCTGGTTTGCCATTGCCACCTTATAGTCGCTGAGGCGCTGGTCGTAGACTTGCTGGGCGATCAGTTGATCCTTGAGCAATTGCTCGCCGCGGGCAAAATCGTCCTTGGTTTGCTTCAGCTTCGCCTGGGTCTGCTCCAAGTCTGCCTGGGCGGTCTTCAATGCCGCCGCCGAGGACTGGACGGCAGCCTCTGCCCCGGAGATATCCGCCTGGGCGGTCTTCAATGCCGCCTGCTGGGCGTCGACGTCCGCTGCCTGCTGGACGTCTTCTGTCCGCAGCAAGAGCTGTCCCTTCTTCACGTGGTCGCCTTCCTTCACCAGCAACTCCGTAATTTTGCCGTACGAGTTGGCGTTGACGTTGGCAAGGTCCTCAGGTGGGGGCTTGATTTCGCCGGAAGCGGTCACGATCGAGGACAGCTCCTGGTGCATCACTTTGCCCGTCTGTACGGTGACCTGCCCCTTCTTGCTCCAGGCAATTCCACCCACCACCAGCGCCGCCAGCGCCAGGACGGCCGAGCCGATCAGCAGATTCTTTTTCCAAGGTTTCATGCCACTCCCTCGTCGAGGTAAATCCCGGTCGCCGTGGCCTCTCAAACGCGAACTCTCCTTGGCCTCCGGCTCCAGCTCCAGGGTCCCAGTTCGTGTACCTTCTCCTTCCAATCCCAATGTCTTAGTCGGCATCGTTCACCTCACGACAGGCTCTCACGAATCGTCTCCGCAGTCCACCTAGGCACGGCGGAAAACAAGCGTCAGGCGGGCCTCACTTTCTAATACGCTTGCAAACTGGCCAAAGTTTCCAGGAAGTTCGGCCGACAGGCAGTACCCGGGTGGGATGGCGACATACCCTCTCCGGTTGCCCAATCCTAACTCCACAATGGACGATGTAGGCTCACTCTTCCAATCGCCGAGGGCAGTGGAAGACGCCAAGCCCTATTCTAGCCGAAATTGGTTCCACCGTCGTAATTTAGACGCCAGGAAACACACTTTGGTAGCTCCTGCCTCGGAGTCCAAAGTAGAGTCACCTTCCTACCTCCTTGCCGACTGTTGGAGAGGAACTTCCCTCAAGAGGGCTGGGAAACAAGCCGATTAGTTAACGATGAACAGATTAACGGTCATGAAACCGCTTGGTTCCCATTTCGACTGAATTTGCAGTTAAGGAGGGATTGTTTCATGGGAAATCAGGAGATGCCTTGGGGTGCGAAACTCTTGCGGGACCTGCGTACCCTGGATGGGCGCGACGTCCACTTGTGGTCACTTGGAATCATCGTCTTGCTCGTGGTGACGGCTGGCTTCGTTGCTCTTGTCGTTCCCAACCTGATGTGGGAGAAGCAAACCCTGCGGGTGGATGGCCGTTACCTCCCTCAACTATTCTATGGGTTCGTCACCCTTGTACTACTCTTTAATCTGTATGCTCTCAACAAAAAGAGAGAGCTCCGCCACGCCCGCGAAGAATTGCTGCGCCAGTTGGTGAGGAGCGAGGTGGCGGAGAAGAGCGCGCTCAAAGACCCACTAACCGACGCCTTTAACCGGCGCTATTTCGACCAGATCATACAGGGTCAGGTCAACCGCGCCAACCGTCGGTCCTCAGACCTGAGCATCATCGTCGTTGATGTGGATGATCTCAAGTCAGTGAACACACGCTTTGGGCATCTGGTGGGAGATCAAGTGCTTATCAATGTCGTCCAACTGCTCGACTGCACATTTCGGAGCTGTGACGTCGTCGTACGTTATGGAGGTGACGAGTTCCTGGTCCTGGTGACCGATAGCAATGAAGAGGGGGCCAAAATCGCCCTCGAACGCCTCCGCCGGCGGGTGGACGCCTGGAATAGCGCCAGCCTGGTTCCGGGCTACAGTCTGGCGCTGAGCTGCGGTGTTGCGGGCTACTCTAAGGGTATGAATATCCGGGATGTAGTCGCGTTGGCAGATGAGCGAATGTTTATTGAAAAGCGTTCGAAATGGCTTCCAGGCCCCGAGGTGCTCAGGGTCGAGAGCGAGCAGGTATCGAACGAAGTCCCGGTGGGGTAATCAGCAGCACGAGCACTTGACTTGACACCAGTCATCTAGGAGCGCTCTGTGTCCTCCGTACTCTCAGGCCTTAAGACGGAGCACACCGAGCGTCTCAGTGACCACTGTGTTGACGCCCCTTCTGGCCACGGAGGACACAGAGGCGCTACCGAGATCGGAAAAGTCTTCACGGCACGCGAAGGTTCCCAGTGGTAGCGCAGACTCGCTTTGGGGTCTTCCGGCCCCTGTGCCGAACGTGAAGTCGTGCTCCAAGCGCCGACGGCTCGTTTCCTACCGCAACTAACAGCAGACCAATTATCACTAGAAAATAGTTTTGACGAGACTGAAGCGCTCACGCTATCGTCGAGGTGGCGCTCATTTTCAGGAGATCTCGTTGGCCTTCTCCTCTTAGCGCCGTCTGCATCCTACCGGGGAGTCCTTCTCACCGGAATTTCACTTTGGGGGGAAATATGCAAATGCGATTGTGTGTTTGTTTGTCTCTTCTAGCCTTCGCAACCGGCGCGCCGTTGCTGGCGCAGAGCGGGGACCAAGGCAAGCCGCCCGTGTACACTTACATCGCGGAATGGAACGTGCCGCGCGCACAGTGGGCCGACATGGTGAAGGTCGACGAGCAAGACAGGCCCTTGCTGGAC
>DATJKY010000701.1:0-6339 GCA_035490955.1 Terriglobia bacterium
CAGCGAGGCTAATACCTTCCGTCCCCCAGGAAGCCCAATTGCGGGTGTCCCTGTTGGCGCAGGCACTTTGTGGGCCAATCATCCGACTCCGACCCCGTCCGAGTGGCTCGACGCCCGGCGATGTCCGCAGAATCTAGAGCAGCGAAGGCGCCGGGCGCATGCTTTCCTAGTGTTGGGTTACGAAAATGAGTTGACTTATTCCGCCACAGCCGCTGGCCGGCGGGGTTCGTATCGTATCAGGGCAGGGCTTCAGCCTGGCTTCAGCCGTGCCGCGAGAAACGCGTTCAACAACGGGGCTTTAGCCCCTGAAGGCCGGGCACCAGCGGCTAAAGCCGTCAAATTTTGCCTTTCGGGGCCGGTACGGCTGAAGCCGTGCCCTGAATACAACGCCAAATGTAAAGGCGTAACGCAACACCAGGTTAGGCACCGTTCTTGCTCGGAAGAAACGTGTCCGTAGCGATTTACAGGCGCTGAGTGCCTGAGCTGCCTCAGTAACAAAAGTGGGTGTGTGGACAACCGTATACAGTTGCGCGCTGAGAGCTGAAGCCGATTGGCACTCTCGCTCGGCGAGCTTGGAAGCTTGCGAAACGCCGTAGCGGCCAACCCTTGGCTGCTGAGGCAAATTGACGATGTGCAGGCTTACCCGCGTCCGTGATCACGAAGGGGGAACCCATCTGTCTTCGCAGGATTTACGACTGCGAGACATGCGCAAGGCTCAGAACGAGAAGCCGATCAGGTACTTCCAGGACTGTTCTCAATGCCCTCAAGCGTTGACCAGCACGAGACCGACGCGACCGCCCCGGATGCCTTCGAGCCGATCGAGGAGCTAGCGCTTTACCTGCCTGAGCAATCCCCGATCGACCGTCACCTTGGGCTGATGGTGTTCCTGGCGTCTTTCGTTTACCTGTATCTGTTTCGGCGCTACACGGCCATGGATCCCGACGAGGGCATCATCCTGCAGGGGGCTGAGCGCATTCTGAACGGGCAGGTGCTGTATCGGGATTTTTTTTCTTTCTTCACGCCGGGCTCTTACTATCTGCTGGCCTTGCTCTTTCGCATCTTCGGCAGTTCGATGCTGGTGGCGCGGAGCGCGCTGGTGTTCCTGGGAAGCATCCTCTCCGTTCTCACCTACCTGCTCGCGCGCCGAGTCGTCTCCAGGTGGGTCGCGCTGGCGACTGCGGCCCTCGTTACGCTCACGTGCCTCCCTTACCGGTTTCTGGTGCTGCACAACTGGGACAGCACCGGCTGGGCCTGCCTCGCGCTTTACAGCGCCGTGCGTTTCCTCGAAGGCGCTGCCGGCCGAGAGACCCGGAAATGGGCACTGGCCATGGGCTCTTTCGCGGCTCTTACGGTACTTTTCGAGCAGTCGAAGGGCGCGGGGCTGGTTCTCGGCCTCACTTTTGGAATTCTGCTGGTGGCAATGGCCGGAAGGCGCCGTGAATTACTGTTGGGCTGGAGGGGTTGGATCGCTGTGGCGACGGGGTTCGCCTGGCCTTTCCTCCTGACCTTCGGCTACTTTGCGGCTCAACACAGTCTGGCGCCCATGCTGGCGGGCTGGGTCTGGCCGCTCCATCATTACTCGCGGGCAAATCGCGTCCCCTACGGATACCAGAACTGGTCGGATAGCAGCCGCGCCATCCTCTTTGGCAGCCACTCCTGTAGCCACACGCTGGTCGCGGTGCTGGTGGTGGCTCCCTGCTTTTTGGTGCCTGTTCTCCCGCTTGTGGCCGTGGGCATCCTGATCAGTAGTAGCGCGAAGCTGCTTTTTTGCGCCTCGAGTGCAACGGCAAGAGCTGCGGCTCTTCAAAGAAACGGTTCCGATGCGCTCCTCGCTGAACGAACCTTCACCCCCGACCCCTCTCGCGGCGGGAGAGGCGGGACCGCGAGGCGGTGGGTGAGGGTTCTGAAGGGGTTAACGCTCCGCGCTTTCGCGAGCCCCAATACTCACACCTTTACCGTGAGTGACCGCAAGGCCTACTACATCCTAGTTTCGGCCACCTTGTCAGGACTGCTGCTTTCGGTAGTCGCCGGCAGGGCGGACATTCTCCATTTCGTGTACCTGGCGCCCTTGTTCTATCTTGTCCTGGCTTGGATCCTCGACGGGAGGAACGTTGGCTCCAGCTTCTTCAAGGCGATCCTGCCTGCGCTGAGGGTGCTCGTTCTCACCTGTTTCGGCTTTTTGGGGCTCACCATGCTGGTGAAAAACCGGGGTGCGAACGTCCGAGTTGAGACGCGTCGGGGCGCGATCAATACGGCTGTCCCGGACAGCATCCTGGAGTATGTTCAGGCGCACGTGAACCCTGGCTCGAGAATTCTGGTTTATCCCTACCTGCCGCTCTACTATTACCTGACGGGGACGTTCAGTCCCACGCGTTACGAATACATCCAGCCAGGCATGCACACCCCGGAACAGACAGCCGAAGTGGAACGCGAGCTCGCGCGCGACCGAACGCCGGTGGTGCTCTACGAATATTCGTTTGCTGAGAAGATCCCAAGATCCTGGCCGAACACGCCCGTCCAGTTCGTGGCGAGAGATCCTGTAGCAGCCTTCGTTCTTGGGCATTATCGAAGCTGCCGGACGCTGAATTCGGCGGCCGGCTGGGAGTTCCTGTTCATGGTCCGGAAAGATCTTAAGTGCCCTTCTTCGGAGCCTCGTCGCACCGCCTCAAAGTGATCTGCCGAACGTCTGAACTACACGAGTTACGCAGGGCAGGAACGGCTTCAACCAAAGAGCACAGAGACTACAGGCTCTTCTGCCCAATCTGTGTCCAACTGCGCAATCTGTGGATTCTAGAATGGCGTCCGAGGTTCAAAGGTGGCGAACACGCATCAGCAGATCCGAACGGGGGCGCCCTGGGAAGGCGGCGGCCCAGCCCACTGCGTCGGGCCGTGGGCCAAAGACCGCCAGTATGATTCCGTCTCGCTCGGCGGCGGGCTGTAGACCTCCATCAACCTTCCAGCCGCGGGCTCCTCCGGGGAGCAGTCCCGCAGCGGGTGCCCGTAGAACCTTAGTGCCATTGGCACGAAGTCGCCGCGCTTCTTTTTGACAGGCTTCGTAGGTCTCGATTCCTCCGGTCAGTATTGCTGGCGGCAGGCGGGGCGTCTCAGCAGCCAGATCGTCCGGGAACTCGATGGCCCAGAGGGCGCGTCGCACGTTGATCAGCTCGGACTCTTCGGTGATGCCCTCGTGGCGCAGGAACTCCGCCCAAGCTCCATCCGGCGTATCGGCAAAATACTGAACTGGCCCTTCACCGGGTCCATGCCAGCGAGCTGGAGGCTGGTCGGCGCTCTCCCAGAGAAAAGGAAAGCGCGAGTCCACGTGCCGGTAAGCGATCATGTGGCAGGGGAAGCGACCAACGCCCGGGCGAGGTCTTGAACCTGGCGCGGTCCGGGCTGGCCCGGTTTCCAGCAGCCTTTCAGAAAGTCCCACGGCGCGCGCCCGCCCAGTTGCGCACGATTACGGGAGAACCACTGCCGTACGCCAATTTCATTGTAAGCTCCACTGAGATCGCCAACGATCAGACTCAGAAAGTGCAGTCGATCGGCGACATCATCGGGGGTACTACGGGCGGCCGCCTTGTACCTCCGAACGCTGGTGGCCGAAATGTCGAGCAGTCGGGAAAGCAGCTCCAGGCCGAGGACTTCCGTTAAGCGATTCCACTCGAACTCGGGTGCCGGCGACTCTTCTAGGGCTGTGTTGAGGTGCTCGAGCATCCGCTCAAGCCCCGCACCAGAGTCGTCCAGGTCCTGCCCCAGTTCCAACTGAATCGTTCTGGCGATACCTGCGCTGTGAATATGGCGAATAACCTTCCGGAATGATGACAGATCGAGCGTCTGGATGCGCTCACTTGCTGGGAGTAGTCCCATGGCATCCGCGCGCCACAGCGCCATGATCGCCTGGAACGCCACTCGTGGAGAGCTGAACGGGGCTCGTGCGGACTCGATCTGGATCATATTCGCACTCAAAATTGTGTCCGATCTGCAGGCGCAAGTCAAGGTTGAAGGGCCGAAGGCTTTTAGCTTGACTATCGGCGACGATTGGTTTACCCTTACGTTAGCAGTCTAGATGGGTATGACTTCTGAATAAAAAAGAACGGAATGCTTCCGCTTCGGACAGCACGACATGCCAGAAGCGGTCTTCAACAACCAGGAGGCAATGCCGAGATGACACAGAGACGAAGAATCGCAATCGCTTATCTGTTTGCTGTGCCCGCGGTGCTGGGCGTGGTGCTGTCGCAGCACGTTGCGTTCGTCCGGCTTAAGCACGCGGGAGCCGGAATGTCCCAGGCCTCTGAGGCGCTGCGCCAGAGTAACGTTGCCTTGTCGCTGCTGAACGATGCGGAGGCGGAGGCGCAGCGATATGTGTCGGGTGGCGACCAGGGGTCCAGAGACTTGTTCCTCAGTGACGTCGCCCGCCTTCATAGCGTTCTTCGACGTCTCGGTGACCTTACCGACAGTTCCAGCCAGGCGCAGCTCGCGAGCCTGGAAGTGCTCGTCCAGAAACGGATCGGCTTGCTGCAACAGTTGATCGACAGGAACAACCATGCCCCCCAGAAACGAACCGGGCTCGACGCCGGGAAACCCACCGATGATATCGGCAAGCTCATCGAGGAAATCGAAACCACACAGCAGATCCGGCTGGAACAACAGAGGGAGGCGGCGGACCAGAGCCTGCGCTTTGCAACCGGGGTAAACATCTTTGGCGGATTCCTGACGATCTGGCTGGTAGGTGTAGCTGCCTTGTTGTTGTTTCACGACGAGAAACGGCGCGCCTGGTCGGGCATGGAGCGTCGAGTCCACACCCGAGTCCTCGAGACCCTCCCCCTTGGGGTAAGCCTCAGCACTGAGGCCGGAGCCATCATTTACGCCAATCGCGCCGAAGAGGCCACGTTCGGCTACGACGAAGGGGAACTGATCGGCCAGAGCGTAACGCGCTTACACGCGTGCGGCAGCGACGGCACCGATCCGGACATTGAGGAGATCGTTGACCGCCTGGGGCACGCCGAGACCTGGTCGGGAGAGCTTACCATCCGCAAGAAGGATGGTAGCACTACCAGAACGGCCGCCTGGATCATGAATATGGGCGTGTCGGGCAAGCCCTACCGGATGTTCGTTCATAGTGCCGACGAAGTACTGCCGCTTCAGAAGCACCCTGCCGTATTGGAGACCTCTCACCACCCACCCAACAGCTGAAGGGTCCCCCCTTTCCCAAGTGGCCCAAAAGGGGGAAGGCAGTTTTCCCCGACGAATTTCGTCCCTCTCCCCGTGGGACAGGGTGGCGCGAAGCGCCGGGTGAGGGTTTCGCCCCATTCGTCGCCGTATCTAAGAACGGCATTACTAATCTATACATAGATAAGAGACCCTGCCCTCGAAATTAACGGCGCCAGGGGGCTTGACAAGGCCAGGTAGGAGTAGTACTCTCCGGGCGTATCCACAATGACCGTCGGAAGCCGCGGGTGCCAACGGCTATCGCAACGTTTCCGGTTGCCGTCGGGTGCCTTCACTCGAGGCAGCGTCGGCGGGTGGAGACGAAGCAATGCTTGCAGCAAAACGGGGGCTATATGACGACCACAATCCAACATCAGAGCTCTGTTTCAGGTAAACTCCTGCGAAGGACAAGTGCCGGGCTCGCATTAGCGGTCGTGCTTGGTGCAGCGTTCGTCGCGATGCCATCGGCGCGAGCGCAGACGCGCTATCCAGCTCCGGTATCTCGACCGGCGTCGGCCGTCCAATCCGGGTTTACCGTGGGAACTCGTTTCCCGCTGTTTGGGCGCGGGTTCTTCCGTGGTTCGCCCTTCTCACCATATCCGTACTGGGCTTACTGGTATCCGTCCTGGGATTACTGGTATCCTCCGTATTTCTTAAATGAGAACAACGATTCCGAGCAGCGCAAAGCCGAGACGCCTACACCGCAAGTGGTTGTCATCGACCCTAGTCAGGCGTCCGCCCACACGCCGCCGAGCCCGCCCGAGTCGCTGTTACTCGAATTGCAGGGGGATCAGTGGGTGCGGGTCACGAGCCCCGGTCAGTCGCTGGTCGGCGCGCAAGCCGCGCAGCCCGACTCCCTGCCAGCGTCAACTCCACGATCCGTTACGCCCGGGAGCATAGCCGCCGAGCCGTTTCGGGAGCTTCCACCCGCTGTGCTCGTGTATCGCGACGGGCACCAGGAAGCGGTGAAGGATTACACGATCATCGGCCCAACCTTGTATACGAGCGCGGATTATTGGAGCAGCGGTTCCTGGACAAGAAAAGTCCAGATCGCCCAGTTGGATATTCCCGCGACTCTTAAGATTAACCAGGAGCGCGGCGTGAAGTTTAGCCTGCCTTCCGGGCCGGGTG
>DATJKY010000702.1:0-11436 GCA_035490955.1 Terriglobia bacterium
CTTGGCTTCGTCCACAAGCATAACTGGTATGTCGTCCTTGATGGGGTAGACGCGCCGGCATTGGCTGCACTTCAGTCCCTGCCCATCGGGGGTGAGCTTAACGGGCGCCTTGCACAGCGGACACACCAGAATATCCAGCAAGTCCTGACTAATGGCCATGAATCGACTCCTCCAATGTACGGCTGCTGAATTTAGCAGAGGCCCCGGGCAAATTCAACCGCATCCTGAGGGTCCCGCTTCGGGGGACTTCGCTATCATGACTGGACCTGGCGACTAACTACGCGGCGACGGACGCAGGCAATCGAGCGAAACCACCAAACCCCAACTTCTAACGTTGCGCGCCAATTTGGCACAGGGAGAGGTGTTCCAAGGGAATGACAATGCTAAAATGGAAATGGAGGGATGGGTGAGCGGTTGAAACCGGCGGTCTTGAAAACCGTTATCCTGCTAACGCGGGATCGGGGGTTCGAATCCCTCTCCCTCCGCCAGACTAATTCTTCAGCGGGCTGCTGAAAGAGCCCCGAGCATGTGATCCCGAGTCACACACGTGCACTTGGGTCACAATTCCCGTTTCTCTAAGGCGGCGTCTGTGCTGCTGGTGAAGGTGTTCTACAAAGAGCTGGTTGTGGGGCGCTGACCGCGCTGGCCACCCATCATTGGTACTACAACACCCTCTTGTCACCGGCGCTGGCATCCGCCGTCGCAACGTTGGTCGATGTCCAACGCCGGGAACCGGTGAGACAGGTCAATGTGGCCTGTCGACTTCGTTGCTTTATAGAACACGGTTCGCCAACTTCGCGGGGTGGGGCCGTGAATGCAGAGACAACAGGGGCTGCTTCAGAAAAGATTCAGGATTTTCTGCCTGACTCCATAGCCATCGATACGAGTGCGCCAATCAGAATGGCGGGGAAGAGTTGGCCGACAATTCCTTCCGCAGTGGTCAACGACCGGGCGAAGGCGCGCACCGGGATAATGTCGCTTCCAACGTTTGTAAGAGTGCCAAAGCTGAAGTAGGTTAGCTTCGACGTAAGTTGGTCCATGCTCGTTGGCATCGTGACAAAATGGAAGGAACCGGGCAGAAGTTGACAGGTACGGGTGGTGGCCTGTACGCAGACCCGATGACGCGAGACAGTTTCCCGTGAGAGCATCAAACTTGCGCGGCGAATTCGACAGAAGGATCTTTGCATGACCGGAGAGAGCCTCTCGCGAGATTCCGCACTCGAAGTACTTCAAATGCTGATCAGCACTCCGTCGGTGAATCCGAGCTTAGCTCCCGACGAGGGCCATGGAGAGGCCGCGATCGCGCTGCGGGCGCAAAACTGGCTGGCGTCGCAGGGGCTGCGCAGTTGGCTGGAAGAGGCGACTCCTGGCCGCGCGAACGCCTTGGCCGAGACAGGCGACAGCCAAGGTCCGACACTTGTGTTGTGCGCCCACCTCGATACAGTGGGAACCGCCGGGATGGCCATTCCTCCGTTTGAACCGGTGGTAAAAGGCAGCCGCGTTTACGGACGCGGTAGCTACGACATGAAGGGCAGTGTGGCAGCGGTGATGACCGCGGCGGCAGCGCTTGCCGCAGAAGGTCTTCGTGGACGCGTGCTGGTAGCACTGGTCGCAGATGAGGAATATGCCAGCATCGGCGCGCAGGACTTTCTGCGGCGACATCGGGCGGACGCTTGCATCCTCACCGAACCCAGCGAAGGCAGGCTTACCCTCGCGCACAAGGGATTCGTCTGGGCAGAAATCGTCACCACGGGCCGCGCTGCTCACGGCAGCCGATGGGACCTCGGCGTGAGCGCCATCGGCAAGATGGGGCGCATCGTCACGGCGCTCGAGCAGTTCGATCAAGTTGACTTGCGAACCCGCATCCATCCCTTGGTGGGCCCGGCTTCGATGCACTGTGCGCTTATCCAGGGTGGCAGCGGCCTTTCCACTTATTCCGAACAATGTGCACTGAAGGTGGAACGGAGAACTCTGCCCGGCGAGACTCCCAATCAGGTACTTCAGGAACTCAAAGAAGTGGTGCGAGGGGCAGGTGAGGAGGCGGAGGTGAAGTGTCTTCTGGACCGCCCGCCTCTCGCTTGTGATCGGGAAGCGAAGGTCGCCGTCTGCGTGCGCGAGGCAGCACACTCGGTGACCGGCCGGAGGCCGGAAGAGACAGGCGTTGCCTACTGGATGGACGCCGCGCTCTTCGCGGCCGCCGGAATTCCGACGGTCAACTATGGTCCAGCCGGCGCCGGCGCCCACGCAGCCGTGGAGTGGGTTGACCTGGACTCCGTGGTAAGCTGCGCCCAGGTGCTCGCGGAAGCTGCCCGCCGTTTTTGCCGCTCTTAACGTTGAAGTGGACGGAGCGGCACAAATATGAAGAGAGAAGGCATCTCTTGGAACGCGGACCTGCAAAAGTATAGTGAGATAGCAGACGACAGATACTCCACGCGCAAGAAAATCGCGCCTGCGCCACAGCAGTAATATCCAGCGGAGCGCAATGAAACCATGTCGGCGCTCGTGACAGAGTACTTGGTTCAGGGACCGCGCGAGACTCGCGGGCCCAAGCGTCCGTTTCGCCTGCCCAGCTTCAGAATCGGTTGGCCTCCCAAGGAAAATATCGCCGATCGGCAGGCGCTCTATGACATCCTGGAAGCCGAGGGCGACGACCGGCTGTACGGCGTTAAGCCGCCCGCCACTTGACATCGTGGCGTTCAGACTCTAACATCATGATGTGCGGACAACGCTAACTCTCGATGACGATGTGGCCGCCAAGCTGCGAGCGGAGGTCCGACGTTCTGGCCGGCCTTTCAAGCAAATCGTCAATCAAACTTTGCGCCTCGGCTTCAGTTTCCGGAACCAACACCAGTCACTCCCTCCTTTTAGGGTGAAGCCTTATGACCTGGGACTGCGGCCGGGCTTCAGCTACGACAATATCGGGGACCTGCTGGAGCGACTGGATCAAGTGGAGGAGGGCTCGCGCCGGTGACGCTGATCGATGCGAACCTGCTTCTCTATGCATTCGACCTTTCCTCATTGCATCATCGACCTGCCCGGCACTGGCTTGAAACTACCCTCTCAAAACCGGAACCGGTGGCGCTCTCCTGGGCGACCATTCTAGCCTTCTTGCGGATCGGCACGACCCCACGCCTCCTCCAGCGTCCTTTAGCGATGGCTACCGCCGCTGGCATGGTTTCGCAATGGCTAGCAAGGCCTACAGTAACCGTCCTGAGCCCCGGTGATAGACACTGGGAGATTCTGAACCGCTTTCTCACTGAGGGCCAGGCGCAGGGTTCATTGGTTACTGACGCGCATCTGGCTGCCCTGGCGGTCGAACACGGAGCGACCATCGCGACCCTTGACAGGGACTTTGCACGTTTCCCTGGTTTAAGGTTCTTCAACCCCCTGCTCGCGGAATTGCGGAGCTGAAGGTACTCACAATTCACCATTCACTATTCGTATCGCAGCGCCCTCATCGGGTCCACCTTCGTCGCCCGGCGCGCAGGAATGTAGCTCGCGAGAAGCGCCACACCTGCCAGCCCGAGCGACACCGCAACAAAAGTCAAAGGGTCAACGGGCCGGACGCCATAAAGCAAGCTCGACAAGAAGCGCGTCACTCCCAGCGCGCCCAAAACTCCGCTTACTGTGCCGATCAGGGTCAACCTGAGCCCTTGGCTGACCACCAGCTTCAGCACTTCTTCCCGCTGCGCCCCCAGCGCCATCCGAATTCCAATCTCGTGCGCGCGCTGCGCCACCGAATACGATATTACACCGTAGATTCCCACGACCGCCAACGTGAGCGCCAGTGCGGCGAAGCACGCCAGCAGGAGCGCATTGAAGCGCGGCGAGGCAACTGACTGGTACACGAGTTGTTCCATCGAGGCGACATCGAACACGGGCATGTCGCCATCCACACTCTCGATGACCCGGCGCAAAGTATTGGTCATGCTCAGGGGGTCCGAGTCCGTGCGCGCCACAATGGTCATGAAGCTCAAGAAGAATGGTCGCGGAGCTTGAGAATATGGAACATAAATCGCCAAAGGCGCGTCTTTCTGAAGTCCCATTTGCTTCACGTCGCCGGCTACGCCTATTACGGAGTACCACGGACTTCCCTCCCACCCGAGGCTGATGCGTTTGCCGGGAGCATCGCCCTTCGGCCAGAAGCGGCGAGCCAAGCTCTCGCTGACAATAGCAACCGGCTGTGACTTGCCGGTATCGTGGTCGTCGAACCAGCGGCCCTGTATTAAGGACATGCCCAGGGCACCAAAATAACCAGGGCTGACCACCAGCTTGCTGGCCATCAAATGCCGTGACCTCTCGCTCTGCCCCTCGATCTCAAAATCGCCCAAGAGACCACCGTCGCCCATCGGCAGTCCATAGGAAACAGTGCCCACCACGCGCACTCCGGCGAGCGCGCCCATCCGTTCGATGACCGCGTCATGAAACGTCTTCATCTGAGTCTCGGTTTGATATTTTGCAGGGGGCAGAATCAGATTCATCGTCAACACGTTTTGTGGCCTAAACCCCGGCTCCACTTCCATCAGGCGCCCAAAGCTTCTGATCAACAGCCCCGCTGAGACCAGGAGCACCAGCGTGAGGGCGAATTCGCTGACAGCCAGCAGGTTCCGAAGAGTGAGGAGACGAGCCCCCGGAGTCGCCGTGGTTGCGGATTCCTTTAGAGCTGAATTCGTATCAGCCCTCCACGCTTGAAGGGCTGCAGCCAGCCCCAACAAAAGGCCAGATGCGAGCGAGACGGCCAGAGTGAAACCGAGCACCCCCGCATTGATGTTGACTGCGGCCATCTGGCTGATAACGCCGGGCTGCGCCAGGTCCTGGGGCATCAGTGAAATCAGTGAGTCGCGGCACCAGGCGGCAAGGACTACAGCCAGACTGCCGCCGAGAACGGCCAGCAGGACGCTCTCAGTGAGCAACTGCCGGAGGATTCGCCCGCGGCTGGCGCCGAGGGCACTTCGAATGAGGATTTCCCTCTGGCGTGCTGTCGCTCGAGCCAGCATCATGTTGGCCACGTTTGCGCAGGCAATGAGGAGAACCAATCCCACGGCTGCCAGGAGGGTAACCAGCGCGGTCCGAATGTTCAAGACCATGGCATCCTTGAGGAATATGAAGCCGAAGGTCGGTCTTCCAATACCAGCTCCATAACGTTGCTGGCTGAGCCGATGCTCGATCACCGCCACGTCATTGCGGGCGCGCTCCAGTGAAGTGCCAGGCCGCAGACGCGCCACAATCTGGTCCTCGGCGTTCGAACAGTCGTTCGAGAGCACGAGCGGTTGCCAGAAGCTGGACTGGTTGGGAAACTGAAAGCGGGCAGGCATTACTCCGACCACCGTAAAGCTCATCCCGTCAAGCGTAATCGCCTTTCCTAAAACCGCCGCGTCAGAACCAAATCGCCGCTCCCAGAGCTGCCGGCTGAGGAGCACAACATTTCCGTGTCCCGCCTGTTCCTCTTCGGGAAGAAAGGTTCGTCCAAGCAGGGGCTTCACGCCGAGCAGATGGAAGAGATTTGGACTAACAGTCGATCCGAGAAGACGCTCCGGTTCTCCGACTCCCGTGAGGTTGGAGGTCGTGCCGTGAAATGCCGCCATGTCCTCGAAGACTTGGTTTTGAGCCCTCCATTGAACATAGTCCGGATCACAAACGGACCCGGGTCCAGCAAGCCCCCATGCCGTGTGGGTTTCCCAGAGCGTGACCAGACGCCCCGCGTCCTTGTAAGGCAGCGGTTCGAAAAGCACAGCATTCGCTACGCTGAACATCGCTGTGTTCGCGCCGATCCCGAGCGCCAGCGTCAGCACGGCGATGGCGGTGAAGCCGGGATTCTTGGCCAACATACGCAGGCCGTAACGCACATCCTGGAGAAGTGCCGTCATGGATTGCTCCGAAAATCGCCAGTTGGCGAATAGCGAATAGCCCTTTTTGCTCACGGTGCCGATTCGCTAATCGCTATTCCATTTGCTTCATTCGTACCGCAGCGCCACCATGGGGTCCACCTCCATTGCTCTTCGGGCTGGAATGTAACTTGCCAGCAGGACTGCGCCGCCGAGCAACAGCGAGACGCAGACAAAGGTGGGCGGGTCTGCCGGGCGAACCCGGTAGAGCAGGCTCGACATAACCCGCGTTAAGGCCAGCGCGCCCGCAAGACCCGTTCCTACGCCGATGAGCATGAGCACACTGCCTTGGCCGAGGACCAGCTTCAACACATCCATGGGTTCAGCGCCCAGCGCTAGGCGGAGGCCAATTTCGCGTGTGCGCTGGGCGACGTTATAAGCTACCACGCTGTAGATTCCGATGACCGCCATCAGCAAGGCCACGAACGCGAACCCCCCGAGCAAGAGAGCCCCCAGGCGCTGTGGCGCCATTCCCGCACTATGCGCCTCCTCCAGCGTCTGCAACTCAAACACCGGCTGATCGGCGTCCAGATTCCGCACCACGTCTCGAATCGCGGTCCCGAGCGGCTTCGGATCGCCGTCTGTCCGAACCGCAAGCGACATCGCGGGCATGGGATACTGAGCTAAGGGCAGGTAGACCTGACCCACCTCGCCCCGCCCCAGGAATGCCAGCACTGGGCGCTTGACGGCACCCACGACTCCCACGATCTCGAGCCAGGGTTGCTTGGAGCCCAGCTTGATTCGTTTTCCAAGCGGATCCTCGTTTGGCCAATAACGGGTGGCGGTCCACTCATCCACGATTGCCACTAGGGGAGCGCTCTTCCGGTCGGAATCCAGAAAGTACCTTCCGCGTACCAGAGCTATACGCATAGCGCGGAAGTAGTCGGGTGTGGCCGCGTCGTGCAGCACAAGTGGCACGTCGCTTTGCTTCGGCTCCGGGCGGTTGGCAAAAAACATTCCCGAACCGTGAATGTTGTCGCTGGGAGGCAATTCGTCGCATCCTCCGGCGAGACGGACTCCCGACAAGGTTCGAACGCGCCGCAGGACTTCTTCAAAGAAAGCAGCCTGCTTTTCTGTCTCCATGTATTCACGATCCGCGAGGGCGATCCGCGCCGTCATGACTCCCTGTGAATCGTAGCCCGGATACGCTGAGCGCATCCGCAGAAAGGTTTGCAACATCAGGCCGGCGCCGGCCAAAAGCACCATGGTCATCGCCACCTCGGCGATCACCAGGGCGCCGCGTATTCGCTGGCGCGGGCCTCGAACTTGTGACGAGGTCACCGCCTTGAGCGTGTCATTGAGATTCGTTTTTCTCGCCTGCAAGGCGGGCGCGATACCGAACAACACGCCGGTCGCCACGGAAAGCGCAAAACTGAAGAGCAGCACGCCGCTGCTGATGGTGACTTGCGAGGGATCGGGCATGCCGTCCAGGTCAAAGGAACCCACAAGGTCGATACCCCAGAGCGCGGGCAACAATCCCAGGACGCCGCCTGCCAGAGAGAGCACCAGACTTTCGGTGACGAGTTGGCGCCCGAGGCGCCCACGACTGGCGCCCAAGGCGGCGCGAATGGCCATTTCCCTTCGCCGCCCCGCGCCCCGCGCCATCAGCAGGCTCGCGATGTTGGCGCAGGCGATGAGCAGAACAAAGGCGACCACCCCAAAGAGGACCAGCAGCAAAGGCCGAATCTCCTCCACCCCGGCCTCTTCTAACGGTTGGAGTTCCAGCGTGTTTCCCGTATCTTCTTTGGGATATTGCCGTGCTAAACGACGGCCTAGTTCCGCCATGCGCTCTCGCGCCGCTGCCAGGCTGATACCGGGGGCGAGCCTGCCCATGACCCCCCACGAGCGCGTGCCGCGATCCGTCGCCACAGATGCTTCAAACACCAGCGGCGTGTAAAGCTGCTCTTGGCTGGTCTTTGGAAAGTCTCGTGGTAACACACCGATGACTGTATAAGTGCTGCCGTCGAGCACCACGCCTTTGCCGATGACGTCGGGGTCAGCGGCAAAATGAGAACGCCACAAGGCGTAGCCCAAGATGACCACGTGGTCGCGCCCGGGCTGGGTGTCTTCGCCTTGGAATACGCGGCCCAGTTGCGGCCTAACCTTCAGTATGCCGAGCGTTTCGGGCGTAATCGAGAGCCCCAGCACCCGTTCCACTCGGTCGCCCATGCGAAGGTTGAATCCCGAGTCCTTAAAAGCCGCTAACCCTTCGAAGACCCCGCTCTGCTTCCAATCCACATAGTCCGGTACCGAGGCGGGGAAGTGGTGCCAACCGCGCTCGGGATTGTTTGTCCAGACCATTACCAAACGCTCAGGCTGAGGGAAGGGCGCGGCATGAAGCAAAGCGGCATCGACGAGGCTGAAAATCGCCGTGTTCGCGCCAATGCCCAGGGCCAGAGTCAGTACGGCCACCACGGCGAAGCGGGGACTCTTGGCCAGCATGCGCAGGCCATAACGCAGGTCTTGGATAACATTGCTCATGGTCGTTCCCTCTTGAATCCGAGGAATTGACGATTGCCGAATCGGGCTTCTCTAGCCTTACAATCGTCAATCGAAAATCGACAATTACTCATACCGCAGCGCCACCATTGGATCCACGCGCGAAGCCTTGCGAGCCGGTAGGTAACCCGCCAGCAGCGCGAACGCCAGCAGGAGCATCGCTGCACCTTCCAACGATACAGCATCGACCGGCTTGAGGCCGAAAAGCATCTTTGAGACCAATTGCTCAGCGGCCAGAGCCACCGGCAGCCCGATGATCAGCCCCAGCCCTACCAGGATCAGGCTTTCGCGCATCACCATCCAAAGCACAGTCGCACGCCCCGCCCCCAGCGCCATGCGAACGCCGATTTCATTGGTTCGCCGCGTCGCGGCGTAGGACATCAACCCATAGATGCCGATGCAAGCCAGGAACGCCGCGAGCAAGCCGAAAAACGTCGAAAGCTGCGCGACCAAGGTCTGGCCGGTCATGGACTGATTCACTTGCTCGGCCAGAGTGCTCTGGTAGGACACCGGAAGTCTGCGGTCTACCTCGCCGACAGCGCGGCGGACCGCCGCGATGATCGCCTGAGAATCACCCGAGTAGCGGACCTCGAAATCGTAATAGTACCCAAAGCGCTGCGTGTAAGGATAATACGCCGCTGGCCCAAGCTTTTCCTGCAGGCTGAAGTATTTCGCGTCCTTCACCACGCCGACCACTTCGATATCAGAGCTGTGTTTGGGATCATCCCCAATGCCGAACCGGTGCCCGATGGGCGAGACTCCCGGGAAGAACTGCCGCGCCATCATTTCGTTGATCACCGCCACCTTGGGCGAGGTTTCCGTATCCTCGGGGCCGAAGACGCGACCAACCAGTAAGGGAATACCCATCGTCGTGAAATAATCCGGACCCACAACGTTGTGGTTGACTACAGGATTGTTTCCTGGCGTCGGGTTTCGTCCTTGCACAACGACAGGGTCGCCCCACTCGCCTTGATTGAAGGTAAAGAATGAAACGCTGGCGGCGCGCACACCGGGCTCGGCGCTCACTCGCTGCTCGATCTGTTGATACAGGCTCACCAAGCGGGCGTCCTCCTTGTACCCGACCGAGGGCGGATCAATTCCAAACAGCAGGACGTTTTCCTTATTGAATCCGGTATCGATGTTGGCAAGCTTGACGAGCGTGCGCAGAAACAGTCCGGCGCCGATCAAGAGCACGAGCGAGAGCGCGACCTGCGAAACAATCAATACCTTGCCCAAGGGGCTGCTTCTCGCCGCGCCAACCGTGCCACGGCCTTCCTTAAGCGCCGGAGTCAAGTCAATCCGCGTGGCGCGCAAGGCCGGGGTTGTTCCGAAAAGCAGTGCAGCGACTAGCGAAACCGCGAGGGTGAAGACGAGCACGCGAGTGTCAGGCGTCACATCAAGCGGCAGAAGCTCTGGGCCAGCGGAGACCATCCTGAGAAGCGCACCACTGGCCCACGACGCGAACAAAACTCCGAGCGAACCACCAAAGAGGGCCACCACAAAGCTTTCGGTGACCATTTGGCGGATCAACCGCCCCCGTCCGGCGCCAATCGCCAAACGCACGGCGATCTCCCGCTGGCGGGTGGCAGCGCGTGCGAGCAGAAGATTGGCGATGTTAGCGCATGCAATGAGTAGCACAAGCCCCACCACCACCATCAGGATTTGTAAAGGCAACGAAAATTCAAACCGGAGGCGGGAAAGCCCTCGCATGGCCGCAGTGAGTCGGATGTGAGCGTGTTCAAGCGCTTGCTGCTGCTGGTTAGTAGGGACAGGGCCCGCGAGTTCCTGCCAACTCTCGCGCGCAAGCAGATTGACGTTCGCCTCGGCTTGCTCAACCCTCACCCCAGGCTTGAGGCGGGCGAGAATATAGAGCGATTGGAAACTTTTGTCATCCAACCCGTTCCAACCGGGCGAAAGCTGCTTTTCCATCGAGAGTGGGATCCACAGGTCGGGCGACTGGCCGACCGTGGTGCCAAAGAACTCCGGTGGAGCGACGCCGATAATTGTGTAAACCGTCGATCCCAGTTTAACGGTCTGGCCGACGATGCCCGGGTCGCGCCCCAAGCGCCGATGCCACCAGGAATAGCTCGTCACCGCGACGGGATGGCCTCCCGCAGGTTCGTCCTCGGCCTCAGTGAAGGCGCGCCCCAGGATCGGCTTGACGCCCAGTAAGGGAAAATAGGTACCGGAGACCAATTGGACGTCCATCGGCTCGAGGTTTGTGCTTCCGCCCACGGCACCATGCATCTTTTGAAAAAGCAGACTCATCAGGGCGGTCACGCCGGAGAAAACCCGATTTTTCTGCCGTATCTCGCGATAAAACACATACGAATAGAGGTCGGTACTGGCGAAGTCTTCCGTGGAGCCGCCCGACCGTCCCGTTCCCAGCAGAACAAGCTCGCCGGGGTTCTGGACCGGGAGTTCTCGTAACATGACCGCATTCAGGAGGCTGAAGATGGCGGTGTTCGCACCGATCCCGAGCGCGAGCGTCAGCACCGCCACTACGGTGAAACCGGGATTCTTCCTGAGCATCCGAAGGCCGTACTTTAAGTCTTGTAGGAGTGTGTTCATGACAACCTCATCTGCGCTCGGCAAAATTCGTTTCTAGCGCCTGGACATCACGATGCCGAGGGCTGTAGGATCCTCGTCGATGCCAACACTTTGTTGTACACTTAAGTCCGTCTTCCGAGTTTCAGGAGGCCGCCCGGATGTGGCTGGAGACCACGTTTTCGAAGCGCGAACCGGTCAGCCTTTCGTGGGTGGTCATTCTCGCTTTCCTGCACGATCGACAGGGATTTCGCACGTTTTCCAGGTCTCCGGTCTTTAAATCCGCTGGTTCCCAAGTCCCAAAGTCACTAACAGCGCGCAAGTTTGTCATCCCTGGTTCGTCACTCCCCACTCATTCAATTCGCGATTCGGCTCATTCGCAGCAAACCTTCTTCCATATCGAGCTGCGTAGTCGCTTCAAAACACAAAGGATCCTCCGCCGAGCTCTGGTCAGTTCCCCTGCGGGTGTCCGATTTTGGGATCATCGTGTCCGAACTTAAGACGA
>DATJKY010000703.1:0-4246 GCA_035490955.1 Terriglobia bacterium
TCAAGCTGCACCAGCGCCACCGGCCCATGCCGGGCATGGACGGCACGCAGAGTAGCCAGTAAAATCGAATGGTCGCCTCCGACGCAGATTGGGATTACTCCGGCGTCGAGGAGTGGCTTGAGCCCGCCCTGGATGAGTCGGTAGGTTTCCTCTATGCTGAGCGGATTCACCGGTAAATCGCCGAAATCGGCGATTCGGAGTCTCTCGAAAGGATTGATTTTCAGCACCGGATTGTAGGGCCGGATCATGGCCGACTGCACGCGAATGTTGCGCGGTCCGAAACGTGGTCCCGAGCGATAGCTGGTACCGCCGTCGAAGGGAACGCCGACCAGCGCCACGTCAAGCTCCTCGGGTCGAGTGATGTGCGGCAACCGCATGAATGTAGGAATGCCCGAGAAGCGTGGATAGACGAGGCCGTCCAGCGGGGCAGGATAAGGCGCATGGGTCTTTTGGGTTTTCAATATGATCTCCGCAACCGGCTGACGCCTCGATGTAACCGCGGTCCCGCATGCGGGACCGGCCTTTGTTGAGTTCAAAGGAGTTGCCGGCTGCCCCGTCCCGACGGGGTCTCGGGAGAAGCCGGCGCTACGCAACCGGACGCACAACAGGCGCATTGTCTAAAAATGTCCATTTTGTCTATAATGGACAAAGGGGGTTGGTATGCGTCACGTCTCAGCCACCGATGCCAAGCAGCGTCTTGCGGCTCTACTCGACGCCGCACAGCGCGAACCCGTTGTGATCCGTCGCCAGAAGCGGGACGTAGCAGTGCTTCTCTCCCCGCGGGAGTACGACCGTTTGCGCGCCCTGAACGCGGAGGAGTTCCAGCGGTTTTGCGACCGGGTCGCTCGCAAGGCGGCAGGCCGCGGCCTGACCGAAAGCAAGCTGGGCAAACTGCTCAACGATGAGGTCCCCGAAGCGCGTCGTCGTCGACAATAATGCGCTAATCAGCCGCCTGCTCCTTCCGCCCTCGATTCCTGCCCGGGCTGTTCAGAGGGTCGTGAATACGGCCCAGTTGCTTGTTTCTGAGCCGGTAATGTTGGAGCTGGCCGACGTCCTTGCCCGCCGGAAGTTTGACCCCTACATCAGCCTTGAGGACCGCCAAGAGTTTCTGCGCCTCTTAGGTCGCATCAGCGAGATGGTTTCCATCGTCTATAACATTCGCGCTTGTCGCGATCCCAAGGACGACAAGTTCCTGGAGCTTGCTGTTAACGGCTCCGCCGATCTCATCATTACAGGTGATAAAGACCTGCTGGACCTCAACCCGTTCCGCAACATACCGATCATCACGCCTGCGACCTTCCTCCAAGAGCCGGAGTAGCTTAAGGATTACGGAAACTTAGTATAATGGATGCCGTGCCCCGAGGCGACGAGCCTGGAAAGTGAATTTCACCCCTAATAGTGAGTCCCGCGCGGCCCGCCGCCATTCTCCTAGGAGTATGACATGATTCCAAATCGTAGTCGCGTTTCCATCGCAGCGGCGCTGGTTGCGCTGCTGTTCAGCCCGGACTTGGGCCGGGCCCAGGAGACGCCTTTTTTCCTGGAGCAGATCATGAGCTCACCGTTTCCCGAGGGCCTGAAGGCGGCTCCCGCCGGCGGCGCCGTTGCCTGGGTGTTCAACGCGCGAGGAGTGCGCAACATCTGGGCGGCGCAACCACCCTCTTACAAGGCTCAGGCGGTCACCTCCTACTCCAGCGACGATGGCCAGGACATCGGGGGACTCGACTGGACGCCGGACGGTAAAGCGATTGTTTACACTCGCGGTGGCGATATGGAGATGGGCCGCGAATATCCCAACCCGCGCAGTTTCCCGCAAGGCGTTGAGCAGGACGTGTGGCTGATTCCTCTGGCTGGTGGACCACCCAAGCGGCTGGGGGAGGGCCATTCGCCGGCCGTCTCACCCCGAGGCGATTCTGTGGCGTTCATCTACAAGAACCAGGTCTGGCTGGCCAAGATCGAAAGCGGCGAAAAGGCGGCTCAACTCGTACACTCCAAGGGCGAGAGCGACTCGTTGCGCTGGTCGCCGGAAGGATCAAGGCTGGCTTTCGTCAGCCGGCGGGGCGATCACAGCCTGATCGGCGTGTACGATTTTGCCTCGAAGACGCTGCAATACCTCGACCCGGGCGTCGACCGCGACCTTGCACCCGTGTGGTCGCCGGACGGCAAACAGATCGCCTTCATCCGCATCCCTGCTTCCAAAGAGGCGTTTGAGTTTGGCCCGAAGCGCACTGGGCAGCCCTGGTCTATCCGCGTGGCGGACGTGACGAGCGGGATGGGACATCAAGTTTGGACGGCGCAGGAAGGGAAAGGCAGTGTTTTCCACGGCATCGTGGGAGCGAGCGAGCTGTATTGGACGGCGGAGAATCGTCTGGTCTTTCCCTGGGAGATGGATGGCTGGACGCACCTGTATTCCGTCCCCGCCACCGGCGGTAAAGCCGAGCTTCTCACGCCGGGAGAGTACGAGGTGGAACACGTTGCGCTCAGTCCCGACCGGAAGGAGATTCTGTTTTCGTCCAACCAGGGCGATATCGACCGGCGCCACATCTGGCAAGCGAGGTTGAGCGGTGGGGGCCCACCGGCATGCTTAACGATAGGTAAGGGCATTGAATGGTGGCCTGTCATAACCAGTGACGGCAAAGCCACTGCCCTGCTGCGCTCGGACGCGCGGCGCCCGGCGCGCCCCGCTATCCTGGCGAACTCGGGCGAGGTGCGCGACTTGGCGCCGGAGGTCATTCCTGCGGACTTCCCCGGTGAACAACTCGTCGAACCACAGCAGGTCATTTTCCCCGGCGCAGACGGCATGCCGCTCCACGGCCAGCTTTTCCTCCCCAAAAACACCGGCGACGAGGCCCGCCATCCGGCAGTGGTTTTCTTCCACGGCGGATCACGGCGCCAAATGCTGCTGGGCTGGCATTACATGTTTTACTACCACAACGCTTATGCTATGAACCAATACCTCGCCAGCCGTGGCTACGTCGTGTTGTCGGTGAATTATCGCAGCGGCATCGGCTATGGCATGGAGTTCCGCGAAGCGCTGAACTACGGCGCAACAGGCGCCAGCGAGTTCAACGACGTGCTGGGCGCAGGCCTGTATTTGCGCAGCCGGCCGGACGTCGAACCGAAGCACATCGGATTGTGGGGAGGATCGTATGGCGGGTACCTGACAGCGCTGGGCCTGGCGCGCGCTTCGGACCTCTTTGCCGCCGGCGTGGACCTGCACGGCGTGCACGACTGGAATCTGGAAATCCCCAATTTCGCCCCCGCTTACGATCCGGCCAAGAACGCGGACGCGGCGCGGCTGGCCTACGAGTCGTCACCCATCGCCTCGGTGAAGACGTGGCGCTCACCAGTGCTGTTGATCCACGGCGATGACGATCGCAATGTGCCCTTCAGCGAGACGGTGCAGTTGGCGGAGGCGTTACGCAAGCAGGGCGTGGAGTTTCAGACCCTCGTCTTCCCGGACGAGATCCACGACTTCCTGACTTACGCGCGCTGGCTGCAGGCGTACCATGCGGCGGCCGACTTTTTTGACCGCAAGCTGCAGCACTGAACAAATCAGCCTCGCGCCAAAGATCAGCCTTACGCAGAGACGCCAAGGCACCAAGCTGAAAAGATTGATTCTGATCTTACTTTGACGTCTTTGCGCCTTGGCGTGAGGAGTCTCTCCTTCCAGCTAAAAGACAAACTTCACCCCTAATTGAATCCCACGCGGCCCGCCGCCGCCCAGGAAGGGATTACCTACTCCCACGTCGCCGGTGGCAACGATGGGATACCCTCCGGTACCCACTTCGCGGTTGCCATTGATCGCGAAGCCGTTGACGCCCGGATCGGCGATGAACGCAGGCAGGAACGGGTTGGCAAAGTTCGGATGGTTCAGGATGTTGAAGAAGTCGGCGCGAAACTGTATGTTCAGCCGCTCCGTTATGGCCGTGTTTTTATAAATGGCAAAGTCCCATTGTTTGAACGTCGGCCCTACCAGAGCCGTCCGGCCCTGATTGCCAAAGTGGCGAGTACCAGGAACGCAGTCTGCAGCTGTGCCGGTGGGCACAGTTACGTTGACCGTACAAGGAATCGCGAACGAGCCGAGGTCAACGTAATTCAACGGATTACTCCGATGATACACCGTTGGTCCCACGACGTCCGGCCGGTCGAAGCCTTCACCGCTGCCGCTGAAATCGTCCTCAAAGTTATAGTTGAATTGGAATGGCTGCCCGCTTTGCAGCGTGACGACGCTGTTGATGCCCCAGCC
>DATJKY010000704.1:0-12561 GCA_035490955.1 Terriglobia bacterium
TGCCGGACGGAGTGACTTACCGACGAATTGAGCAAGCCATCGCAGGCTTGAAGTTACCAGAGCTTGCGAGTGTTCGGCCTGCTGACCTTTTCCGCGGGGGCTCGATGCCCTCCGGGCAATACAGTCTGCTGCTGAGGGTGACTCTGCAGAGCCAGACACACACCCTTACCAGCGACGAGGTCAACTCAGTCGGCAAGCGCATCCTTGGGGTACTCGAACCCTTGAACGTGAAGCTGCGCGGCGGACAAGAGTAGTCGCGAACAGGGATCGACTTTCAACCTTTGACTTTCGACTCTTGGACTGACCCAGGACCTCCGACTTTGGACTAACCCATGACTGATGCCAACGATCACTTTCAGAGGCTGGAAGAAAAGCTCTTCAAGGCGGCCGAAGTCTTCCGGCGCGCGCAAGAGGAGAAGCGCACCCTCCACCAGGAGGTGGAAAGGCTGAAGACCGATGCTAAGGAACGCGCCCGGCACTGCGAGGCCCTAGAGCACGAACTCATCGCGTTGCGAAAGGAACGGGAGGACGTCCGCAGTCGCGTGGAAAGGCTTCTACAACAGATCGACACGTTGACAAAGCCCGAATCTGAGGGATAATTAAATGCGGAGCCTCCTTGCCTGCCGGGGACGGCAAGCGGAGGCTGACGTTGGAGCGAAGGTGGCAAGTACTCCCCAGGACGTCCGCGTTGTGATTTATGACCAGGAATATCACATGCGGGCCGAGCTTGACCCGGAGTACATACGCGGGTTGGCAGAGTTTGTAGACGGCAAAATGAGGTCAATCGCAGCCCGCACCCGAACGGTGGACTCCCTGCGCACGGCGATTCTGGCCGCTTTGAATATCGCCGATGAGTACCACCGCCTACGGGCCAAACACGAAGCCGTCACGAAACAGGTTGATCGGAAGGTCCACGCATGTACCGAAGTGCTGGATCAGATTCTCGCTTTGCAGCCCAGGACTTCACATCCAGGCGATTGAGCGCTCGGCGCAAGAACATGGACCTTGCAAAGGGATCGAGAGGACCAGAATCTTAGGCTTACGGAGCCCAGCCTGCGAGGTTGGTGAATGGCCCCACGGTTATTTGAACCAACACCGTTTCAACGGGAGCCTTACTCGCTTGCCCGGTGAGCTTGATTCCCGGCACCCCGGGATGAAGGCCTGATGGGAAGCGGAGGGCACCCACCTCGACAACGAGGTTCGAATTAACGCGGGTCACACGGCTGAGCGGGCCCTCCGTATGTTTTCACCGGCCGCCGGAGCGGACTCCTTCGGCCTCCCCTTCCCGTAGGCTAGTCAATGTTGGATCATCAGCTCCAAGTCCTTGGCTTTAGGGTCTCGTGGGAAATTCGGTAAGAATTCTGTTCATTGGCGACATCTTTGGCCGGCCGGGTCGCCGCATTCTGAAGGAAACACTGCCCCACCTGGTAGAAGAATACTCACCGGACTTGGTTCTGGCCAATGGGGAGAATGCGGCCGCCGGGTTCGGTATTACACCTGCGCTCGTCGAGGAGCTGCTGGCGCTGGGGATTGCCGTGCTGACTTCCGGCAATCACATCTGGGATAAGAAGGAGATTCTTCCGTACCTGGGGGACCACGCGGACGGCCGCCTCCTGCGCCCCGCCAACTATCCAGGTCCCTCTCCAGGTCACGGCCTGTACGTCGGCAGTACGCGAAGTGAGATGAATTACGCCGTGATGAATCTCCAGGGCAGGATCTTCATGCCGCCGATCGACTGCCCATTTCGAACTGCTGATAAGTTGCTGGAACAGATTTCCCGCGAGGTTAAGATACGCATCGTTGACATGCACGCCGAGGCGACATCCGAGAAGCTGGCTCTGGGCTGGTATCTGGATGGCCGGGTGACCGCTGTGGTGGGAACTCACACGCACGTGCCCACGGCGGACGAAAGGGTGCTGCCAGAGGGGACGGCCTACATCACCGACCTCGGAATGACCGGCCCCTACGACTCGGTGATTGGTGTCGAGAAGGGCGCGGTGATCGAAAAGTTCCTGAGCCAGGTCCCCGCCCGTTTCGATGTAGCAAAAGGGGACGTCCGGTTGTCGGCCGCGCTGATCGAGGCTGATCCGGCCAGCGGCCGTGCTGTGTCCATTCAACGGATCCTGCGCCGGTAAGCGCGCGGTTGCTTTTTGGCCCAATGCGGTTAATAATGCGCGCTCAGTAGTTGTGAGGTTCGAGCGCTGGCGGAAGAGCTCCTATGAGCGAGAACCAGAGACGTTTGGGCGACCTGATCGACGATTATTGCCCGCGCTGCCGCCTGCTTTTGAACCACGCCATCGCCAGCATGGTTGACCTGGAAGTTGCGAAGGTAATCTGCCAGACTTGCTACACCGAGCATCCGTACCGTCATGGTGAAGGAGGAAAGAAAAGGTCACCTAACCCCCGCACTACCCTATTCGAGCAGGTTCTGGCGCGCGCAACTCCCTCTCCTGCGGTAGGAGCACCGCCTGGCGAGAAACCCGCCAGGAAAAAATCCGCCCGTCCTGCCCGCTACATCTCGAGGCGCGAGACGCGACCACCCAAGGGCTCACAATGATCAGGTATTGTCCCGCCTGACGACTTCCACTTCGTTTCTGGATTTCAAAATGTAATGTGTGCCACGCCACTCGATCCGCCGTTTGCAGCCCGCCGTGACGAAGTTGTAGAACATCAACCAGGGGACCAATGGAGCCAGTTGCCAATAGCGAGAGCCGTAGCATTTTAGAGTGGCACTCTCTTCCGGAAAGAGTTCACCGGCAACCACGGAGCGGAGGCGTCCCTTGGCCAGGCCCAGACTGAGGACAAAGAGAAGTGATACCGCGATGGTTAATCGCTCCTGCGCTGAAGAACCTGGATAAGCCAGAAGTAGTAGTCCCAGCAGGAACGTCGCGCAGTAGAGTCCATGGCTGGCCACTCCAAGGGTCCACAAGTGGGCCGAATAGACGCGGGTGATGACGATCTGCCTGTTAGCCCAGTGCACAAAATCACGAAAGCTCGACTCTTCCCGCGAAGCCAGCAAGCATCGGGGTTCGAAGCGGATTCTGCCACCGGCGTCGCGGACGGCGCGGGTAACAGCATAGTCGTCGCTGACGGTGTGCGCCCAATAACGCTCTGCCAATCGCAGCCTGTCGACGTCTTTGGCGCGCAGAGCCATCGAACCTCCCCAGGCGAAGTTGTGGTCGTGCTCCCCTAGCATTGTGGCGATAGAGGTATCCCAGGCGGCGCGGATCTGAGAGGCAAAGCCACAGCCGGGTAGGTACCAGCGGAATCCGGTGCTTACCGTAACGCTCCTGTCAGCGAGAGGCGATACTAGGCAACGCAGCCAGTCCGCCTTGGGGCGAGCGTCCGCGTCCGCGAAGACCAGCACCTCAGCCCGACGGCTCACCGCCGTGAGCCCCTGCAGGAGGTTGTTGACCTTTTCCCCCCGAACCTCCGAACGCCCAGCGACCACCACGGAGGTTGCATGGAGCTCCGGGCAATCACGCGCCCAAGTCCTGAGGCGCTCCAAGAGGTAGCGATGCGCAGGATCCTCCTCGGAAGCGACCACAAAGACCAGTTCGTAGCCACCAGAGTAGTCCTGCGTCAGGAATCGCGCAAAGTTCGACTCGAGATCCTGGCTCAGCCCTTTGCACGGAATAATCAGCGCCACTGGAGGCAGATAATCTCCCGGCGGCGTGCGTAGACTTCGTCGAACTAAGCGCAGAAAGCGATAGCCACTCTGAAGTGAGAGAATGCTCTGCAGCACGAGAAGCGTCGCGAGAATCAAGAACAGCAAGAACAGTCTGAGTCCCAAAAGAAACCGCCCTGAAGACAGGATAACTAGGTCTTAGATTTCTGCACACTTTATATAAGGGCTTTAGACCCTGTCGGCATGAGCGGCTAAACAGTCTGTGTGAAAACTGACTCTTCCCATCAAACCAACCTGCTTGCTCGATCGCCCCCTGAGCCGCTTCATCGATACCCCGATTCAGCCGGCGACTAGCTCGATTTCTTCGCCACTTCGGGTGGCGGCCTTTAATCGGGTATCGAACGTCATAAGCTTCGCCTTATGCTAGCGTGCCAGGCTCATTAGGTAAGCATCGGTAACTTGTTTGCTCTCCAGAACTCTTTCGAAAACCTGGATCGATGGCCCATCCGGGGGATCTCAAGTAAACATGCAACGGATCTCGAACCATCGCCCCCAGGAGTCTCGCTGCCTCCGCAGGAGTCTTCGCCGTGGCAAGCGCCGCCGGATTGGAAGAGATGCGGATGAAGTCTAACTGGGTCAAAGCGCACGTGGCCCAACCTTGGTGGGACGACTCCAGCCTTTGGGTGGCGGCAGTATGAAACTGATGGTTGGGCCATACCAGTGCGAGCAACACGTTGACGTCGAGCAGCAGCAGATCAGACGATGCCTTCATCATCCAGGACTCGCTCGATGCGGGAAGCCGGAATGACCGGCGCCCCTGGCGAGATATCAAAGGTCGGGAAACGGCGGCGCCTCTTGCGATGCCGGGTGTCCCTTTGCTGCAAGCCACGCCGTGCCATCCAGGAGAGTACCTTCCCCAGTCACTCGCCCGAGAACCGTTTCAGGCTTAGGCCGACCTCATAGACGTCGGTATCCAAGGTGACGGTGATTCTCATACCGCGACTCTGATACGCTGATACGGCGATGTCAAGACTAATTGACTCCGGTAGCATCCCTATTTCGCTTCGTTAGTTTCGGGACATCCCTCGGGATACCGAAGCCAGAAACAAAGACAGGCGGTTCTTCTGCTAAGATAACCGTGTGTAGTCCTGAGCCGGCGGGTTTTCTCTTGGCGTCGTCGCGGGGCCATGTTCTCTCGTCATAACCGGATGATCGGCATGCTGTATATGCTGGCGGACAGCGTTCTGGCCCTAGCCAGCTTCTGGGCCGCGCACGCTGTCCGCTCCCGCCTGGCGACACTTCGGCCTCTCTACCCAGCCTACTACTACATCTGGATTGTCCCCGTGGCGATGGGCATCTGGTTAGGTGTCGGCTTGGCGGCGGGCATCTACCGGGAGATCCGTGAAGACGAGTTGGGGCAGGCTTTCCTTGATCCGCTCAAGGTATCGCTCATTTCCACCATGTTGCTCTTGGCTTTGACCTCGGCCTTGAAGGTGGAATACATCAGTCGCTTGATGCTGGGGCTCTTTGCCACCCTTGATCTTGCGGCAATGATCTCCTTCCGACTCCTGGCCCGGAACGTTGGCGGCGTGCTCCGTCGCCGCTTCCGGAACCTCCGTCACTTCCTAGTGGTGGGAAACACTCCCGAGACCATAGAGATCGCTCGGGCGCTGGAGGGCAACGGGCGCCGCGGCGTAATCATCTTCGGCTTTGCTGCGCTGGGCGATGTGGCGGCGATGCGAGAAAAGCTGGAGCGCTCCGGTCTTGAGCGCCGGTATCCGGTCTACGCGGTGAGCGAAATTCCCGAAGTCCTGAGGCGTCACGTCATCGACGAGGTGATTATGGCCGTCTCCAAGGACGAAATGGAAAGGCTGGAGGCAACCTTCGTCGTATGCGAGGAGGAAGGCGTTAAAACGCGGGTCCTCCTCAGCTTCTTCCCGCACGTTATCTCCAGGGTTTATCTCGAGCGCCTGGGCGAGATGCCATTGCTGACGTTCTCGGCGACGCCGGAAAACGAGTTCTTGCTGTTGCTGAAGCGTGTGGCGGATTTTGTGATGGCGCTCGTGTTTCTTATGGCTTTCTCTCCCCTTCTTTTGCTATTGGTGCTGGTCATCAAATTGACTTCCAAAGGGCCGGTGCTCTACCGGCAAACACGCTGCGGCGTGGGAGGCAGGAGATTCACACTCTACAAGTTTCGTTCTATGCGACCGGACGCCGACTTGCTTCGAGAGGAGTTAGCGGCATTGAACGAAGTGGACGGGCCGTGGTTCAAGATCAGGAACGATCCGCGCTGCACGCCTGCAGGACGTTTCATGCGCCGGTTCAGTCTGGACGAACTGCCCCAGTTGTTCAACATCCTCCGGGGTGACATGTCCTTCGTAGGCCCTCGCCCGCCCCTGCCGGAGGAAGTAGAGAAGTACGAGCGGTGGCAGCGGCGCCGACTGCGTATGCCTCCCGGTCTCACTTGCCTTTGGGCGCTGGAAGGGCGCAGCACACTCAGGTTCCGGCGCGTCATGGAACTTGACCTGGAATACATCGATAACTGGTCGCCCGCCCTTGATTGCAAGATCCTTCTTAAGACAATTCCTGTCGTGCTACTGGGCCGCGGCGCCAGCTAAACCATCGGGCGATGATTGGGCTATGGAGTATGTTTTGAAGGAGTCTCCGGACTTCAGTTCTCTGCTGCTTCAATGCTCTCAATTTGTCTTTGTCCGTGTCTCTTCGCCTCTGTGGTAAAGTGGCCGGTTGCCAACAGGTCGGAGTGCCAGAGGAGTTGAACCCGTAAATGTCTCCCGAACTCGTGGTCGCGTCGCACGGCGTCATGGAAGGTAAGGGCGCCTACAATAGGTATGCAAAGCTGCCAGCGGGCGGCGCCGCGCTGGCTTTGCCGCTTTGGGAAAAGGCAGTTCAATGCGTGGAATTCGACACAGGCGATCATCCGGTCGTCGTCGCCGATTATGGATCGTCTCAAGGGAAGAACTCGATGGTCCCCATACAGGTCGCAATCCGAGGGCTGCGGCACCGGCTCGGTCCGAATCGCGCCATCTCGGTATTCCACGTCGACCAACCGTCGAACGACTTCAACGCGCTGTTCCAAGTTCTGGACCTTGACCCAGACAGATATGCCGTGGATGACCCGAACGTGTTCCCCGGTGTGATCGGAAGATCATTCTACGAGAACGTGCTCCCGCCCGGCTCAGTCCATCTCGGGTGGAGCTCGTATGCCGCCGTGTGGCTCAGCTCCATCCCCGCCCTGATTCCAGGGCGCTTCATTTCGTTACGTGGTCCAGACCCGGTGCGCGCCGAGTTCGACCGCCAGGCCGCACGAGACTGGGAAGCTTTCCTGTCGTTGAGAGCGCGAGAATTGCGCCCCGGAAGCCGCTTGGTCGTCGTGCTTCCGGGGCTCGCTGATGACGGGTCGTCAGGATTCGAAAATATCATGGATCAGGCGAACGATGTACTGGCGGAGATGGTAGCTGGCGGCGCGATTGCGAGCGAGGAACGCGCGCGAATGGTGCTCGGGAGTCATCCCCGGCGGAAGCGCGACCTGCTGGCTCCCTTTGCGCGCGACGGGCGTTTTCAGCACCTGACCGTGGAAGACATCGAGATATCCAACCTCCCGGACTCTGCATGGACCGACTATGAACAGGACAGAAACAAGGAGGCCTTGGCAACGAAACAGGCGCTGTTCTTCCGCTCGGTCTTCATGCCCTCACTGGCATCGGCGCTCGACGCCGTACGCTCGGGCGACGCGGAGGCGATGCGCATTTTCGGAAACGGCTTGGAGGCACGGCTTAAGCGGCGTCTGGCAAGCCACCCGGCACCCATGCATTCCCTCGTGCAGACCATCGTCCTTGCCAAGCAGGCTTGACGCGCTCAATGCACAATGACCAGATGACCCGATGAATCAATGATTCAGTAGCCCGGGGTCGACCACCACGTGCTTGAAGCGCTGGCGCCGCCAGGTGTAGTGATGTGTTGCTCCAGGTGTTCCCGCCATCGCCCGAAATCGCCGCGCAGATAAAACCAATGTCCTGACGTGACCCGGCGATGCTTCCCACACCGTGGGCCGGATAACGCCATGAATCCAAACCCCGTACCGCTGTCAGCGGTTCGAATCAAGGCGCTGAGTTTGGACCTGACGACTGCTTGAACGTCTCCCGCGCCAACCTGAAGGCGTCGGGCTCGACGTGCACTGATCCTTGAAACGGGCGATCTACGTCGGCAATGGCAACAAGGACCAGCGAGACCATCAGTGAGAGTGAAAAGACGAGAATGAAATGAAGCCTGAATTTTTCGGTGGCAAACAGACACGATGACCCTATGGTGATTACGCCCCCCACAATCAGGATAGTCCACAAAATCCCAGGAAGACTGGACCGGCTTTGTAATTGACGAATCCGGCGGTGCTGAGTCATATTCGCCAGCTCCGCGAGCGCCAGGCTCAGTGGCTCAGGTGCTTGGCTGGCTTGCGCTTGGACCATGACTGCCCAGAGCTGTTGCGTCACGTTGAAGCCTGCAGGACTGAGGTGCTGCTTACTCATCGCCGGCCACTCCTCGTCCAACATCACATCGGCATACTCGCGAGCAAGCCTCTGGACCTCCGCCGCTTGTTCGGACGAAAGGCCTTGCGAGAGGCGATAGACATTGACAAGTGAATTCGCTTCCAGTTCCGCGTTGAGTTCCGCCGACTGGAAGTTAGTCCACACGTTCCAGAGCATGAAGCCAACAATCACGGCGTACGTCGTGCCCAAGACGCCGATCTGCCATCCAACCAGATCGTTATGCTCGCGACGGAGAGCGGGTGGCCAAAGCTTTCGTAACAGTATCAAAAGACTCGTAGCGAGGGTGACGGTCGCTATGATTATCGCAACGCTTTGCCAGGTACTTAACATGGCACCATTCCTCCGGTAGCGAGGCCGTTCATTATTCTATGCTGGGAACGTGTCAAAGACTTGATGTTACGCCACAGGGACACTGAGGCACGGAGAAAAACGAGCAATTCAGATGCCAGGAGGGAAGGGTGAAGCGCAGACTCGGACTGTATCGGACGACGGCAATACTCTTACGCTGAAAAGTACCACCCATCCGCAAAACAGCGATCAAACCGTGACCGAGGAAGTTACTTTACCCGAGTAGAAAAAGTACCTGATCGAGCGAATGGGACTTCTGGTTCATGGCGAGTCAACAAAGTGAAGGAGAGTCAAAACGGCCGTACCACCACTTACAAGGGCGCCGGCGATCAGATCAGCATGTCTACACCGACGGGCGAGAGCTACACGGCGAGGCTCGACGGCAAGGACTCCCCCGTGAAGGGAGCTTATGGCTGGGACTCTGTCTCTCTGAAACGCCTTGATGATAGCACGATCGAGGAGACGGACAAGCGTAATGGCAAGGTCGTCGAAGTGGTGAAAATGACGGTCTCGCCTGATGGAAAGAAAATGACGGTGGTCGCGATGGACAAGCTGACCGGCCGAACCTCGACCTACGTGGCCGAGAAGCAGTAGGCAAACGAGCTTTCATTTTCATAGAATTCTGCACAACTAATGCCTGGATTCTTCGCTATGCTCAGGGTGACATCTCATTCCGAGCGAAGCGAGGAATCTGCTTTTGGTGCGCGCAGCAGGCCGCGGTGTGACTTCAAACGCGACGCCTATGTCTCAGTGACTAAGGAGGCCGGGATCAACGACCACATGCTTGATGCGCTTGCGCTGCCAGGTGTAGGTGATGTGCAGCTTGCCGTCGCGCGTCTGAATGATGGCGGGGTAGGAGTACTCTCCCGGGCCGTCTTCCAGAGTGAGGGGCGTTTTCCAGGTTTCGCCTTCGTCCCTAGAGAAGGCAAGGACCAGCGGACTTCGCTCGGTCTTCGAAGCGTTGTACACCAGCGCCACTGTGCCGTTCCGCATCTTAACCGCGTCAATTCCGCTGTTCGGATTAGGCAAAGTCGTGGGTTTGGCGTCACTCCAGGTGTGGCCGCCATCGTCTGAGGTCGCCGCACAAATGAAACCAATGTCCTGGGTGGCCCGCACCAGCATCTTCACGTGCCCGGGCGATGTTTCCCACAACGTGGGCTGGATGATGCCATGATGGTAGCCGGGAACGCTGATCGGTCCATAATGACTCCAACTTTGGCCGCCGTCGGAACTAAGGTCGACGCCACAGGTCCAGGAAAGCGCGGTCTCGACTGAGGATCCCGCCAGAATGTCGCCATTGGATAGCGTCACCGGTTTGTTCTTGATCGGGCCCAGGATTCCTGCCGGCAGACGAACAGCGTCGCTCCACGTGGCTCCGTCGGCAGAAGTCCGAAACGCGCCTGACCACGTTCTGGGGCTTCTACCGAACTTGTAAAAGAGCAAGAGTGTCCCCCTGCGGTCGACGAAGAGCACCGGATTCCAGCAAGGCACATCGGGCTCCTGCACCAGGACGGAAGGCGCAGACCAGGAGCCGGCGTGGTGGCGCGCCCCCCAGATGGCCACACTCCGGTCGCCCTCGTGTTCGCCGCCAAACCATGCCGCCAGCAGGTCGCCGTCCGGCAACTTCACGATGGTGGAAGCATGACATTCCTTGAAGGGCGCCTGGGTAAAGATGAATTCCGAGACCACCACCGGACTCTTCGTCAGCGGAGAACTTTCGGCAACCACGCGGTCGGAGCGACAACCGGTTGCCCATGCACACAAGAATAGAAGCGCAGGCAGAGGGCATCCCGTCTTGCGCTCGGTCTTAGGCCCTTTTAGGATGTCAAGTCTTCGCGTCACCGACGCCACCAGTACCGGAAGTGAGCTCTAGGGGGGACGCGAATCGCCGTCCGCCGCCTTGCGCTGCGGCTCATCCCTTGCGCTTTACTGACGGAGGCTGCTTTCCTCAATCCGCTGGCGGCAATCGTCCGATTGCGGTCGCGCAGCTTCTCCAGAATCTTGTTCTTCGACAGCGGAAGGGACGCCAGCTGTTTCGGCCTCTCTAGCTAAAGCCTGATGCAAAGCCCCGGGGTTAACCCCTTGAGTATGTTAGCAGGTGTTCGCTGGACGGCGGAAGCTGCTCTTGGCACCCAGTCCACCTTCCCAGTTTCTGTCTGCCACAGATCTGCATCCCGACACCCTTCGACGGGGATATTTGCACGCCGAAGATCTGCATCAGTTAGCCGACCATCACTATTCCCGTCAGCTATTCGGACACCATTACCTTCACGGCGGATTTCACCTTGAACGCGCACTTGAGCGGTGCGACCTGGCTGGTGGACGTGGTCATTGTCGGCATTCCAGCTCTCGACCTGAGTACCGCGGCAGTAGCCATCTTGGCGGCGATCGGCGCAGCTTTAACCCCAATCTCTTGGCGATACCCTTCATTGGACCTTTCCTGGCTCTCGCCGTCGATGTCATTCTTGCCGCGATTGGTATCGCGGGGCTTTTGGGCTTCCTCGGTCCGTTGCTCACTCCGTTCGTCTCGGGTCTCACCTTCAATATGAGATGGAGCCCGAATCCGAACCGTGATGGCAAACCGCAGGTTTCATCGAGCCCGCTAAGCACCGTTCTCACCATTCGGGCCAAGGGAAAGCCGGACGTCCGGTAGGTCCGGCAGCAGATGCCCTTCGAGAATCTGGCACTCCTTCTGCCGGGCCAGAGCATGGAAGACTTCTCCCAGATGACGACGAAACTTGCCCGAAAAGCACCTCTCGCCGTCGCTTGGGCACGAACATCACATGGTATTTGCAGTCCCATTGGGAATGGGATAGGCTCTCATAAGCGTCTGACATCTTCTCCTCCTCTGCGGTTAATCTCATCAAGCCACCTCAGAGGAGGATGTTACTCTGTTGACCGGTCAAACCTTTTCGAGTCGCACTGGTCGAACCAGTGGCTTACCTCAGTGACAGTTAGAGAGACATAATCGAGTCTTCGATGACCACCTAGCAAGCAAGCAGATGGCCGTTAGGTCCGGTCGCAGAATCAAGGCGTTGAGAGTTCCGACGGCTGTCCGGCTGCCTCAAAACAGGCACGTCTGCCCCAAATGGGCCAATTCGCGCTGCAAGTCAAGCCCAGGAGCTAGGGCTGGCGAACCCAGTTTGGCGGACTTCGGCCAATGTCGGGCACCCGGTTTGAACCCAAAAAGAGGAATTGAAAACGTGGAGAAGGTATTCAAACGCGGCCCCGAGCTTATCGGTAAGCCCGGCGTTCCAGAGTACGGGTGCCGCTAATGCACCCGATGCTACATACTCCCTTCACCCAGCCCCGCTGGTGAAGGCGCCGGCAGCGGGCCACTCTCTCCCGCAAGGGGAGAGGCCGTTCTCCAACAGGCGCGCGGTGCGGCTGATAGGCGTCTAGCAACACCGGGCGTTGCATGGATTCTTATGCCATGTCAGGAGGCCAAGGCGTGGGGGACGCGACTGCTTGAAATGGCCGCAGAGCAGCTTCAATGGCTGAAACAAGATGCCCCGGGGATACTCGTTTTCGATTGATCTTCGAGAGACGCAGATGAATGCGCCATGCCTCCGTCACTTGCTCTCGCCTATGCGCAGGCTCACCGCCCAAGGTTCCTCGCCGAGCTGAAGGACTTCGTCCGTTTCCCGACGGTCAGCGCCCAACCTAAACACGCCGGGGACATCAAGAATTGCGCCATCTGGCTGGCGAATCACCTGCGTCGGACCGGGCTAAGCCATGTGAAGATCATTCCCGCTGAACGCCATCCGCTGGTGTACGCGTCGTGGGCAGGTGCGTCTGCGCGCCCCACAGTACTGATCTACGGGCACTATGACGTGCAGCCTCCAGACCCCTTCAAGGAATGGCGCTCACCTCCGTTTGAGCCGACGGTTCGCGCGCAAGGCCTGTACGGGCGAGGAGCGTGCGATGACAAAGGACAAATGTTCGCCCACGTCAAGGCGCTGGAATTCCTTCTGCGGACCGCCGGTCGGCTGCCGGTCAAAATCAAGTGCCTGTTCGAGG
>DATJKY010000705.1:0-2453 GCA_035490955.1 Terriglobia bacterium
CAACAATGTCAGCGTTTTCCCGTCAAAGACCATCTCGACGTTTGCAAATCCGCCGGTGCGCGTCAGGTGAAGCTTATCAGGGCGATTGAGCGTCACAGTGCCGGAACTCGCCAACCCTATTTTTTGTTGTTGTGTGCTGACCAGTTCGAGGTTCACATCATAATCGAACGACATTGCCTTTTGCGCGCCAAGATAGTCAGACATGGCCTTAAGCAGCCTCTTGGCGTCCGCTTGATCGGCACGGGCTGCCGATATATTCGCGGCTCCCGCCATCCCTATCACGGCAAGAACAGTTGCCGATTTCCTTACGGTTCTTGCGACGCTCCTAGCTACCTTCTGCATGCACTCCTCCACGATTGGCTCTAATCGAGCTGCTGCTCCTTCTCGGCACGATCGAGCAACAGCAGCTAGTGTGGTGTGGACGAGGCGGCACAGAGGGGCCGCCCCCAACCAATGCGGCGTGCGCCCCGGGTAGCGACGCGATCGCGATCACCTCTCGCGCCGCTCTCAAGCGCGTCCGATACGCGAGCTCCAGTCAAAGGGCCTTGAGCTGGCTCCAAGTCAATTCAGCTCGTCCGCGTCCAGGTCATGTCATAGGCGCAGTTTGGACCTGTCACACGGCCTCTAAGCACGAACTGGGGATCGATTTGTCCCTGGAACGTTTGGCCCAAGCCCGAGGTCATCGTCAATCCGCCTTGTGGAGTTACATATCCCTGGAACGTGAGATTGTACCCCTGCATATAGGCGCGACCGTTGCTAATGGGGAAATAGGGTGTGAGAGGCAAATCGGGGCATCCCGAAGGGGTCTTCCCGGTGACGACAAGATTGCCGTAATTTCCATCGAAGGCGGTGGTCGTGTTGGTGGGCGATCCGGCAACAGCACCGATCGGCCCTGTCGGTTGCGGGGCGCAAGCCGAGACCGCGAGGAGGGATATCGCCAACAGGCATAACTGTTTCATTTGGTCCTCCTTGGGAAAGTGTGCGGGCGATTCTCCGAATTGGTTCATTCGGCGCTCTAGCGAGGCCCGCCCGCCGGCGCGAGATTAAACCGTCGGTTTCTTCGCGGCTATGCAAAAATTGGAAAAATTTTATGGGGCGGCGAGTCGCACTCCCGGAATACGTTGGAGAGTGGTCGATGGGGTCTCGCCAAATGTCGCCCGATATGTCCCGGCGAAGCGCCCCAGCTGCATGAAACCGAAACGGTGGGCAACTTCAGCGACGTTAGCCTTGTCAGGATCCGCGTCGCGCAGCACGAGGCGGACCTCCTTCAGCCGACGCAGCAGCACATAATGTGAGGGGGTCATTCCGAGAAATTCGGCGCAGCATGACCGAAGGGTCCGGTCGCTTACCACGATCCGGTCGCACAGTTCCGGCACCTGTAGAGGCCGGCTGAGATGGTCCGCCAAGACCTCTTCGAGCCTGACCATGATCCTGGCATGATGGCGCTTGGCGTAGCCGTCGGTCCGGACGCTGGCGGTTGTCAAACAGGTGACCACCGCCTGGATCACACCCTGTTCAATGGCCCGCGCGACCTCGGAATGCGACAAAATCTTGGACTTTCTCTCGGCGAGGCGACAGGCTTGCGCGTGCAGGCGTCGCAGGCGCGCCGCAAGACGCGGGGAAGGCTGCAGAGCTCGCCCCTCCGGTGGCAAAGAGAAGGGCGTTCCGGACAGAGCCCGGCCATAACGTTCTAGCTGCGCCGGGTCCATCGCGATCACGTTCCAGACGGAGTGTCCCAGCGTCGTCTGATGCAGCCGTTCGCCGCGGCTGTGGAACATGATGTCACCCGCCTGCATTTCTCTGCCGCGCCACACCGGCAACCGTTCCGAACCCGTGGGAAACGTTACAAAGGCCAGTTCAGGCGTCAGCTGCACATAGGCTATCCGCGGGGAATCTTCCTCGCACCGCAACACCTGCAAATGGTGCAGCTCCGCCCACGTGATGCGGGCTCTAAACTTGGCTTGGGGCACGATAACGGCTTCGACTTTTGCCCGGCGAAGGCTCGCCTCGTAGTAATCGGGCTCGAGGAACGTGCGGGTGCCACCGCCCGGCATCTTCTTCCTGCAAAATCGAGAAAGCACGATGAGCTTGTGGCCGAGCGTAGATCGTCCCGAAGGAGGGGGACTATGCAGATTTTGGAGATTCCGAAGCCAATCGATCGCGTTCGCTAGGTTTTCGGGACATCGGGCAGGCGACGCAGCGCAGTCGCAGGCGATTCACCGAACAGCGAGCGGAAGGCAACCGAAAAGCGACCCAATTCCCAGAAGCCGTAATCGGAGGCGATCTCGGTGACAGTTGTCTTTTCCGCGTTGGCACGCCGCAGGGCCCGCCGTGCCAGATTCATTCGCCTCAGCCAGAGATACCGTTTTGGGCTCATGCCCAGATACTCCAGGCAACAGTCACGCAGTGTCCAATAGGACGCGCCGACCTGTGCGGAGAGTTCCGCCATGTAT
>DATJKY010000706.1:0-3505 GCA_035490955.1 Terriglobia bacterium
TTCGCGCGCCGCATCCCACCCCACACCGTGCTGGCCTTGCGCATCGAGGGCGATATACCCGAGGAAGTGCCGCGCGAAGCTCTCACCCAGATCCTGCAAGGTACGCCCACCACCGTGACCGATATAGTAGAAGGTCTGGACCGGGCCCGCACCGATTCACGCATCGAGGGTATAGAAGTCCGCGTGGGTGAGTCCAGCATGAATTTCGCCAAGATGCAGGAGATTCGCGAGAAGATCCGCCAGTTCAACCAATCGGGGAAATTCAGCATCGCCTACCTGGAATTGGCCACCGATGGCCCCTACTATGTGGCCTCGGCCTGCCGCACGGTTATACAGCTCCCCAGGTCGCTGCTTTACCTGCGCGGCATCATGGCGTCCACCACGTTCTACCGCGGCGCACTCGACAAGCTGGGCATCTATCCCGACCTGTATCACATCGGGCACTACAAAAACGCAACTAACGTTTTCACCGACAAGAGCTTCACGCCGGCTCATCGGGAGGCCACCCAGGTGCTGCTTGCCGACTGGTATGGTGATTTCCTGCGTGGCATCGCCGAGTCGAGAACCATGACGCCGTCCCAGGTAGCCGACGTCATCCAGAAGGGCCCCTTCAGTTCCAAAGAGGCGCTGGCTGCCGGGCTGGTGGACCGGATAGGCTATGGTGACGAAGCCCGCGAGCTCGTCCGGCAGAAGAGCCACAACAGCGAGTGGCGCCTGAGCCTGCAGGAATACCTGCACCGCACGGACCGTAAAGGCAGGTCGAAGCTGGCAGTCATTTACGCCACCGGGCTTATCGCCCCGGGCCGGAGTCGTGAGGAGGTAATGGGTTCGGACACCATCGCAGAAGAGTTCCGGCGCACCCGCTCAGACGACGAGATAAAGGCCGTCATCTTGCGGGTGGACTCCGGCGGCGGCTCGGCTTCGGCCTCCGAAGTCATTCGCCGCGAAGTCGAGCTCACGCGGCGCCGGAAACCTGTCGTGGTGTCCATGTCGGACGTGGCTGCTTCGGGCGGCTATTGGATTGCTATGTCGGCCAACAAAATCGTCGCCCAGCCAGGGACTATTACCGGCTCCATCGGAGTGCTGACAGGCAAGTTCAACCTCGGCGGACTCTACGCCAAGCTTGGATTGAGCAAGGACTACGTGAAGACCACCGAGAATGCCACCCTCGATTACTCCTTCGAGAACTTCACTCCCGCCCAACGCAACGCAGTTCTGCGACTGATGCAAGAGACTTACAGAACTTTCATCGAGGGAGTGGCTGAGGGCCGCCGCATGCCGGTGGAGGCAGTTGACAAGATCGGCCAAGGGCGCATTTGGACCGGCGAGCGTGCCCGCCAACTCGGCTTGGTTGACAGCTTGGGCGGACTGGATACCGCGATTGCCGCAGCCAAGGAGTTGGCTCGGATTTCCTCCAGCGAGCAAGTGTCCCTGCTGCGACTCCCCGCCCCGCGCTCGCTCGTCGATAATCTGCTTGATCTGCTCGGCGGCGAGGACACCCGGGAGGGTATGGTGGCAGCTCGTTTTGCGCGACTCGCAGTTCCTTCGTGGCTGAAGGGTCTGCAGGCGCTTGAGCGCGAGCCGGTCTGGGCGCTGTTGCCGGCCGTGCCCCAAGTAGAGTGACGGAGGGAAGGGGAAAAAGGGGAAAAGGGAAAAAAGTTGAAAGGGCAGAAGGGAAGGCCACCCTCACACCTTCGACCGTTTCCCCTTTCCCCGTTTGCCCTTTTCACCCTTCGTTACTCCGGCTCCTCGAATCGACGACCTTCGGGAACGACGACGACGATACCGGTATCGGTCACGTGGTATTTCTTGCGGTCCTCTTCGAGGTTATAGCCGATCTCAGTATGCTCCGGAATGTGAATATGCCGGTCGATGATGGCGCGGCGAACGCGCGAGTAGCGGCCGATGTCGACGTGGGAAAACAGGATGGAACTGTCGATCTCCGTGTAGCTGTTCACACGTACATCGGGAGAGAGTACGGAGTTCGTCACCCGGCCGCCGGAAATGATGGAGCCGTTGGAGACAATGGAATCCATGGCAATGCCCATGCGACGCCCTTCCAGGGCGAACACAAACTTGGCGGGCGGATATTGGCGCTGGTAGGTTCGTAACGGCCAGTCCTTGTCGTACAAGTTGAAGACGGGCGTGACCGACACCAGGTCCAGGTTGGCTTCGTAATAGGCCTCGATGGTCCCCACGTCCCGCCAGTACTGCGCCTCCTTCTTATTTTCATCGACAAAGTTGAAGGAATAAACGTGCCAGCCGCTGCCGATCAATCTAGGTATCACATCCTTGCCGAAGTCGTGACTCGAGTCGGCGTCCGCCGCGTCCTCGATCAAAGTTCGGATCAGCGCTTCGCGGTTAAAACAGTAGATGCCCATGGACACGTGGCATTTGTTCGGATCGTGAGGCGAAGGCCTGGGGTCTGCGGGTTTTTCCTGCCAGCCAAAGATCTTGCCGTCCCTGTCCTGCTCAATCACCCCAAACTGCCCGGCTGCCGTGGCTCGGTCAAACTCGATGGTCCCGATCGTCACCTCCGCGCCGGCATCGACGTGCTGTTTCAGCATCAGTTGATAGTTCATTTTGTAAACATGGTCGCCAGAGAGAATCAGCACGTACTTGCACGGCTCGCTGCCCACCGAGTAAAGATTCTGGTAAATGGCGTCCGCCGTACCCTGGTACCATTGCTCGCTCACGCGCTTCATGGGCGGTAGGACCTGGACAAACTCCCCCAGTTCGGTGGCCATGATGCTCCATGCCTCGCGCAGATGGCGGTTGAGGGAGAGCGCCTTGTACTGGGTGATCACGAAAATGCGGCGCAGGTCGGAGTTCACGCAGTTAGAAAGGGTGATGTCGACAATGCGATAGATGCCGCCGAAAGGCACGGCCGGCTTGGCACGATCACGCGTGAGCGGGAAAAGACGCTCGCCCGCCCCTCCGGCCAGGAGACAAACCAGCGTATCGTGAATCATGATCTTCGACGCTCCTCGAGTCGCCAGTTAGCAGCCTTGAAAGTCAGCGCTATTCTACCTCAGATCGAGAACGTGTCTATCCTCGAAGATAGACCCGCTATCCATTCGGCCACGGTCGCCTCGCCTCTCCCTGACCGGATTCATCCGCTTCAGCTCGCGCCCTAGTTCCCATGTCTTTGGCGGTCAATCATTTTGCCCTTATTTGCGCGAGCCTCGATAAATTCGTCTTTCGGCACCGTTATTGCTTCGTTGCCGTCTGTAGCTCGGGCTCACGGCCCAACCGACGGCCTTCACCGGTTAGTCGCTACCCGGGGGGATTCGCTCCTGGCGAGCCGAGCCTGGGCAAACCAAAAGGAGACTAAAGATGAAGATTCAAAGATATGGTTGGGTCCGCGATCTGCCGGACCATCGCGATTTTATGTATAGTGTGCCGGTGGCCACGCTGCAGGCCTTGCCTTCGAGCGTGGCCACCGGCACGCTATACATAAAATCGCGATGGTCCGGCAGATCGCGATTTTATGTATAGCGTGCCG
>DATJKY010000707.1:0-3445 GCA_035490955.1 Terriglobia bacterium
GCGGCGCTGATCGTGCTGGTGCTGTTCTTGTTCCTCTTCAATCTGCGTACCGCAGCCATCTCGTGCACCGCCATTCCCCTTTCTCTGCTGGCGGCCGTGATCGTCCTCGAGAAGCTGGGCTTCAGCCTGAACACCATGACCCTGGGCGGCTTGGCCATTGCGATCGGTGAAGTCGTCGACGATGCCGTCATCGACGTCGAGAACATCTACCGGCGATTGCGGGAGAACCGCGCTTCCGAGGCTCCTCGATCGGTCTTCTGCGTGGTGTTCGATGCATCTCTTGAAGTGCGTAGTGCTGTCGTTTACGCCACGTTCGCAGTGATTCTGGTTTTCTTCCCTGTGCTCACGATGTCTAGCCTCGCAGGACGCATCTTTGCTCCTCTCGGCGTGGCCTACATCTGGGCAACCCTAGCCTCACTAGTCGTAGCCCTGTCCGTGACGCCGGCGCTGTGCCTGCTGGTGCTGGGCAACCGCGACCTCCCGGCTCAGGAACCGCCCGTTGTCCGGTGGTTGAAACGCGGATATCGAAGACTGTTGCTGGCGGTCGAGAGAGCACCAAGTGTGGTGATGGCAGCCGTCACCGTAGCGATCCTTCTGGGCCTTGCGGTTTTGCCTTTCCTGAAAGGCTCCTTCCTGCCACATCTACGCGAGGGAAACCTGACCGTGCACATGACGGCCGTTCCCGGGACTTCCATCGAGGAATCCCTGCGTTTGGGCGACGGCGTCACAAAGGCTCTTCTGACAATTGGCAATGTTAGGTTGGTCGCCCAACGAGTAGGCAGAGCAGAGCTTGCCGATGACACCGCTAGTACGCACTCGAGCGAGTTTGAGGTAAGCTTCCGGGCGCTCAATGGAAAACAAGCGGAACTAGCGCAACGGGTCATTCGCCGAGCGCTTGCGAAGTTCGGCGGCGGGACTTTCTCAGCTAACACCTTCCTGACGGAGCGTATCAATGAGACGCTTTCAGGCTACACGGCCGGAATCGTCGTCAATATTTTTGGCAACGACCTCGATCAACTGGACCAGGAAGCGCAGCAGGTTGCCCGCACCCTGGGTCACGTCCGAGGCGCGACCGAAGTTCAGCTCCAGTCACCCCCAGGAGTTCCGCAGGTAGTCGTCCGGCTGCGCGAGGACGACCTCGCCCGGTGGGGTTTCGATCCGGTCCAGGTCCTGGAGGCCGTACAAACTGCCTACAGTGGTGATACTGTGGGCCAGGTCTACGAGGGAAACAGGGTGTTTGATGTCTCTGTAATCCTCGCCCCGGACGAGCGTCAGTGGGTGGAGGACATAGCGACAGTTCCGCTGCGCGGCCCTGATGGAAACTTCGTGCCGCTTCGGCAGCTTGCCGACATCTACGAAACCTCCGGCCGTTACATGATCTTGCATGAAGGCGCGCGCCGCGTACAGACGGTCACCTGCAACGTCGAGGGGCGTGATCTGACTTCGTTCGTAAACGAGGCCCGGAGGCGCATCTCGGACGTCTCGCTCCCGCCTGGCACTTACGCCGAATTCGCCGGGACGGCCGCGGCCCAGGGCCAGTCCCGCCGCGACCTGCTGGCCCACTCGCTGCTCGCAGGACTTGGCATCATGTTGCTGCTTTCGGTGGTGATGGGGTACTCCCGCAACTTGCTGCTTGTGCTCGCTAACCTGCCTTTTGCGCTGGTGGGGGGCGTGCTCGCCGCTTGGGCCGCGGGAGGCAACCTCTCTCTCGGATCCTTGGTCGGCTTCGTCACCCTCTTCGGAATCACCTTGCGTAACTCGATCATGATGATCTCGCACTATGAGCACTTGGTTGGGGTGGAAGGTATGACGTGGGGATTGAATGCTGCCCTTCGTGGCGCCTCAGAGCGCTTAACGCCCGTTCTGATGACGGCGCTAGTGACGGGATTAGGGCTACTCCCTCTTGCCATCGGCAGCGGGGATCCTGGCCGGGAGATCGAGGGCCCGATGGCCATCGTGATTCTTGGCGGCCTCCTTACTTCCACGGCGTTGAACCTTCTCGTTCTCCCAGCCCTTGCCCTGCGTTACGGAAAGTTTGAGAAGCCCCAGGAAGGGCTGGCCTAACCGCCAATTGCGAAGCACGTCCTGTCGGCGGCGGCGCGCAAGATGGGATCGGCGACACCCCAAAAAGTGCACCCTGGAGTGTGTCGCAAAGGCTGGCAAGTTCGTGCTGTACACCAGCTAGGCTAGGGAATTGCCCCTTTCGTTTGGTTGCGACCGTACCGCGATGTGGCTGGATCGCATTTTGGGCAGCGACTCGTGTCTTCGTGGCTTCCGCGTGTCGCAAGGCGGCGTGACCGGCTGCTAGGCGACACGGACTACGTCTGGGTGCTTTGTCGTCAACCAGTTTTCTGCGCTGGCAAGCGGGCCATGTCGTCAATCAACTCCGCTGCCGCTACTATTGGGCAGATTGATGGTGGTCGAAGAGATGCCGGCCGCCGGCGCATCCAGGCCTCCACTGAGGGTAAAATTCTGGAGAGCGATCGCGCTCTTCCACAGGTTCTCCAGCGTTTGGATGTAGCCCAGCCGTAACTGAAACAACGTCCTTTGCGAGATGATTACCTGAGGATAGGCAGACGCCACTGCCGGTACTTGTTGAGATAAAGCTCGTAGGCGCGCGCGGCCCTCGGGATCATTTCGCTCTTGTAACGCTCCGCTTCCACCTGTTCCGGCCAGATAAGTTGCGAGCAGAGGTTGCGCGTTCTGGCGCAGCGAAAACTGCACGCGCGTGACCTCCTGCTGCGCCCTGGCCAGTTCCGCCTTCGCCGCGGCAGTATTTCCCTGGTTGCGATTGAAGATAGGAATGTTCACGCCAGCGGTTACAAAACACTGCAATCCGACCCGATAAGTGTTGGAAACTTCAGGGAGACACGACTGTGCAAGACCAATCTGAAACGACGCGGCTAGATCCGAAGGAGGGTTTCTTTTTGTAGGAGACCGCGACCGGCAGGAAGTTCCGGAGGAGAATGGGACAGCATGTCACGAACCGGAACGAACCGGGTGGCTGCGCCGCTAAGGACGTACGGCAGGCAGGTTACGAGGACACCGTTCTGTAATCCCGGTGCGATATCGGGCGCAGCCACGGGCATCACAGTGGCCGCCAAGTAGCCGTGATCCGCGCAGGGAGATCGTGGGGGGTTGTGATCCTCTTGCGGAGCCGGCATTTGGCTGTTGTGATGGCAGCGTTCTTCTCGGCCTGGAGTATGCTGCTGTGGACAAGGTCCAAAGGCGCACAAAGTCGCGCAGCCGAGGGCAAAGAACCACGCGGCATTGAAAACCGCGATCACCACCCACCGCCACAAAGCGTTGGCTTAACCTTCGAGGCCTCAAACTAACACTAACCTCCTGCCCTGATTGGATGGATCATACGGCCAGCAGTTGCGGCCGTCAACCGTTCGTCTAGTCCCACAACGACTTAGTGCGCTTGTTGGTACACGCGAACGTA
>DATJKY010000708.1:0-9220 GCA_035490955.1 Terriglobia bacterium
CGATCCGCGAACCCATAGCAGAGGAAAACACTGGCAGCGATCAAAGCCATGGCCATGAGAGCCGCCAGAATAGTCCAGATGTGGAATCCATAGTGGTGTGTCGAGTTCGCGCCCAACGTGACCGCCACGGAAATGGATCCCGGGCCCACCGTCAGCGGCAGCGTCAGGGGATAGAAGGCGCTGCGGAACACGTCTGGGCACTGGACATTTTTGCGCGCCGTGTCGTGCGCTTCCTCCTTTTCCCTTAGCATCCCCCAACCCATTGAGACGACCACCAACCCTCCGCCAACCTGCACCACCGGCAGCGACACGCCAAAAAAATTGAGGACCTGCGCCCCGATAAAGTAGGATCCAATCATCAAGAATAGGCTGTTCCAGGCGATTCGCCACGAAAGCGCTCTCCGCGTTTCCGGCGAATTCCCCGGCGTCAGCGCCAAGAAAATAGGACTTCCACTCAGCGGGTCGACGATAGGAAAAAGGGCGCTGATGATGAGCAAGAAAACTTTCAGCGCCTCGGCCACTAGGTTCTCCTCAGAGCCGCAAACCGGCTGGGCTGCGTGGTTTCACTCTCATCGTTGACCATGACTAGGACAGCTATCTATGCGTATGATTTAAGGGCTTTGGAAATTGGAGGCACCGATGAGAACAGTGGGATGAGTCCCTCCAGTAGAGTAGGGTGAGTCAGGATTGCTTCGCGCAAAGCACTGTAGGGAAGCCGCGCAATCATGGCGATTTGGACGGAAGCCATGATTTCCCCGGCGTCCACGCCGAAAACGGTGAACCCAAGGATGCGATCGCTCTCTGTGTCAATCAAGGCCTTCATAAATCCTCGTGTCTCGGAAAGTGTGCGGGTCCGCAACACGGCAACCATGGGAACTTTGGCTAGCCGATAGGCGATTCCCTGTGCCTTCGCCTCCGTCTCGCTAAGACCGATTCGGGCTAACTCCGGGTCAGTGAACATGCAGAAAGGCACTTGCCGTCCGGTCGTCACACGATGACCGCCGGCAAGGTTGTCCCGAATCACTCGAAAATCATCGAAAGCAATATGCGTGAATTGCGGGCTGCCCGCGCACTCCCCTACCGCCCAGACGTCGGGTGCTGTGGTCTCCAGCCGCTCATTCACTTTGATGTATCCACGGTCCGTTACTTCAACTCCGGCCTGTTCCAAGCCTATGCCCTCGGTGTTGGGAGTCCGGCCGGTCGCGGCCAGAAGATGTGTGCCTTCCACGATTCTTTCCGACCTGCCTTGGACCATTCGAAGCTTCACCGACTGGCCCGATTTTCCCTCAACCTTCGTGACCTGGGTGCTCATCACCAGTTCAATTCCTTCATCGCCGCAAAGTTCATGTAGAGCCTGTGAGACGTCCTCGTCTTCCCGGTGCGCCAGCCGTTCGTTATGCTCGATGATGGTTACCCGGCTGCCGAAGCGACGCATCGCTTGTGCTAACTCCAACCCAACGTAACCGCCTCCCAAGACAAGGAGATGCTCGGGGAGTTGATCCAACTCGAGGGCTTCGATGTGGGTGAGGGGACCCGCTTGTGAGAGTCCGGGGATGGGCTCAATCGTCGCGCGTGTGCCGGTGCCAATGATGACTTTGTCTCCGCGAACGACACGCGTGCCTCCGTCGGAAAGTGCAACTTGAAGGGTTTTGGGTCCGATGAATCGCGCGGATCCCATGACCAGCTCCGCTCCGCTGGCTTTGAAGTTAGCAAGATGCATATCCACCAGGCCGTCGACCATCTTGCGCTTGCGATCGCGTACGGCGGCCATGTTGATCTTGAAACCGTCTTTGGTGATTCCGAACTCTTCGCTCCTGCGAAAGTAAGAGGCAACCTTGGCGCTGTGTATGATATTTTTGCTCGGAAGCAGGCGATATTGGGGCAGGAACCTCCGATATACTTTCGCTCGACAACGGCGACGTGCTTTCCTTGTTTGGCTAACGTCCAAGCAATGTATTTGGATCCTTCGCCGCTGCCCAGGACTATGATGTCGTACTGCTTCGGACTCGATATGTTTTCGTCCCTATTGGTGAACGACAGGGTGGAAGCAAGATCTTCGACGCGGTTCATATAAGCTCCTTTTTTCCTCGTTAGTCTACACCCAAAAATCTCCGAAGAATTGAACAAAGCCGGAAAATCCAACCTAGTGTAGTGTCCAGCCAATGCCCGGACGGTGGCGGTGGCAGTGGCGCCGGCATCCTGCCAGCAAATGCCGCCAAGTTCGTTATTGCTGACGCGAATTCGCGCAACAAATTTGCCGTATCAGGGCACGACTTCAGTCGTGCCTGCGCGGGCCGAAGGTCCGCGCCTTGGAGTGCGGTAGCGTAGCTACCGCCTTTGCCAACGGCGGCGCATCCGCAGGTCAAGCATATTCAGCAAGAAGGCGGCGTCAAGCCGCCGCACTCCTAGGCGCGCTCCGCCCGCAAATGTCCAAACTCCAGGGCACGACTTCAGTTGTACCGCTCGAGTTAATACATTTTCGTCCGGCCACCCGGCTGGCGCAGATCTTCAGGTCTGTCACTTAGGGTCTGCGGCCCGCGAAACGTCATGAAAATGCTAAGTCCTTTATTTTCAGTACAGCGAAATTTTTACCTAGCATTTTCGACCCTTCGAGGGTCCCTGGGCGGCCGAAAACGCTCACCTTAAAGGTGTGCGCCAGCCCAACGACAGGAAATGTAGAAACTCCAGGGCACGACTTCAGTCGTGCCGCCACTGGCGTCTGACGCGGTCGGCTTTAGCCGCTGCCACCCCATCCCTCAGGGCCTAAAGGCCTTGGCGATCATCGGGGGCCTGCGTTGCGGCACGCCTTAAGGCGCCTTAAGGCGTGCCATGCGCGGGCCCAAGGTCCGCGCCTTGGAGTGCGGTAGCGTAGCTACCGCCTTTGCCAACGGCGGCGCATCCGCAGGTCAAGCATATTCAGCAAGAAGGCGGCGTCAAGCCGCCGCACTCCAAGGCGGGCTCCGCCCGCAAATGTCCAAACTCCAGGGCACGCCTTAAGGCCGCCTTAAGGCGTGCCCTGGTACAAGACATAATTGTGCGAATTCTTGTCACTAAGCAATAGTGGCGCCACACTATACTAGCCGTGGACTGTGGGTTGTAAGCTGTCGGCGGGTATCTGTTTCTTCCCGAGAGCAACTAACCACCCGAGGAAAAGCAGAGCTAGAACCGCCAGGATAATCCCATTCCATCGATAGAACGCCGGCGGCTGAGCGAACAAGGCCACGAGCGGTTGCATGATGCTGACCGTGAACGCCGCGCCGAGATAGGCGGCCACATTGCCGCGTAGGAACGCGACCATAATTGCGACGGTGATGGCCAAGGGAATAAAATTTGTGGTCCAACCTACCGCATACTCGGCAACCGAATGGGCGCCGGCGGGGCCCAGTGTCGCGAGCAGCAGCACCCCCCCCGACCACAAGCACCAGGCACCCGCGGCGCGAGCATATCGAATAACGAAGATGACCATCGCCGCAACAACCGCAGCGACGAGTGCTCCTTGCAGGCCGCCGAGGAAGGAACCGGGTCCCGGCCAAGAGCCGTTGAACAAGCCTGATGCCCCTCCGAACTCAATTGCAGTATAGGCATGAAAGCGACTCGCCAAAAGAGCCAGGACGCGCTGGGTCCCCGCGCTGGCCGCCACGCTGACGACAATCGTCACCAGGACGTCTCGTCGCCACAGTTGGCGGGCTCCAGCGCGAAAGACCTGCCACGCGTCAGGATAGAGACTGGTCGCGAGCCCGACCAGTAACCAGAACACAAGACCAGCCAGAAGAGGGCCAACCACATACCCCACGACCACGAACAACCGAAACGTCGACAAGGGCAGGGACGTTGAGTATGTTTCATCCACGACCGGGAGTTGGTTTAACTCCGTTAAAATCATCACAAAGGCAAGAGCAGCGCCTACCATGACGGCTGGCCGCCAGGCAATCCTTCCCTGACGTACGCGGGTGGCGAAAAGGACAATGACTGCGCCAATCAAAACGCCGCCGACCAGTACCTTGAGTCCAGTGAGGACCGAGTTTATCAGCCGGCTGGCCTGTACCTCGCGCAGCCATTGCTCCGGCAGCTTGAAGTAGCGAGAGAAGCCGATCACCTGGTCGCCGGCGATCTCCACTTGAAGGCGGTAACGGGCCTCGCCCACGTTGCGCAGATCGCCGGACTTGGCCTGCCACACCAGCGTGTAGTCCTTGCGCGCCTTGCGCTGCTGAGCCCTAGACTCCTCAAGTTCAAAGCCGGAGATCGGGTAACCGTGCTCACCCATGGCCCTCTCCGCCAAAGTGCGGGCTGCATCGGGCGAGATCGAGGCTCCCGGAGCATTCTCGTCCAGTACCCGCGAATACCCAAACACCTCGCCGTCCGACGCATCAATGTGAACGAAATACTCGTCCTTTTGCAGGGGACGGAAGTAGCGGACGTGCCACAGCAGGAGCCGCGTCGCCGACCGATAGAGGTGGTCGGTCTCCCGCATGGAACGGCGCTCTAGCAAATAGCGCAGCGCCTGCGTATCCACGTTCGGTTGGAGCCACGCCACTCGCTTGTATCCTTGTACAAGCTGACCAAGTTTAATATCGTAGTATTCGACTTTCACTCCTTGGGCGCCGACGTACTGGTCCGCCTGGCGGATGGCATCCCGACGCGTAACGCCGACTTTGATCCCCTGGCCAAAACGATAGACCGGTATCAGTGCCACGACGACAAAAACCACGGTCAGGAACCCGGCGAGCAGGAGCCGAGACCGATCCAACGGCTTGTAGCTAAGCACAGTGGGTTCCGTCACCGCCTCTTTGCGCTCCGTCCGAGATATTCCGACGCTGGCGTTCGAGAGCGCGGACTCGTCCGTGAAGGTTCCAGTGCGCCAATAAGCAATCAGCGCCACAACCAGTGGGATTAGCATGATTCCGGCCGTGACGCCGCCCGATATCATCAGGTAAGGGTGGGGTGAGCGCAGAAGAAGAAAGGCGGTGTAGAGGGCGTCGACGGAGTAGTGCCAGATCAGCGTGGCGATCACTCCGAAGCGCAGCATGATCAAGCCAATGATAGCGCCTCCTATCCCGACTTCGATTCCGCGGATGTAAAACGGCTCGTTAGGATAGGCCGAGTGCAGGAATCCCCAGTTGAACGCCGCAATAATCAGAGCAAGCGGCAGCGAGCGCAGCGCCTTCCGCAAGAAGGGAACAGCGAAAGCGCGAAACTGTAGTTCTTCGGAAACTGCGGGCACGAAGCCCATAAAGAGCACGCCCACCCACGGGATGCGAGTGTTCAACTCGTTCGAGAAGTTAACATCAGCCGGCGCCCACGCTCCCAGCTTGTTGGCCAGAAGATAGAAAACTGCTTGATACGCGAAAAAGAAGAAGGTGAGGGTAATTCCCACCACGTTGGCTATGAAGAACGAGCGGCTGCGAATCCCTGTCCAGCTCAGGGTCCGGCGGATGGAAGGCAGGGTGGGAAAGCCCTCACGATACACCGGCTCGGAGCCGGCCACAAGAAGGAAAATCAAGATTCCTAATCCCAGAGAAAGCAGAACACTCTCCAGGATGTACCCGCTGACGAAACTCGAATAAGAATCGGTGGTGCGATAGGAAAACTCTTCCAGCCCGAACGTGTTCAACTGGCCGAGGAAATAAAGCACTGTCGCCACAGCCCCAAAGGCCAGACTCAACTTAATCGGCACATCCCGGTCTCGCAGGCGCAGAATGAGGATGGCGGCCATGGCCACCGTCAGCAGGATCCACAGAACCTCGTCCACAACCTGTGCTGAGAGGTTACGCGAGCGCAGCCGCTCATAGTCGCGGCTCCACTGTTCGGGTATCTTAACGAACTCTCGGTAGCCTCCCACCTGGTCGCCAAGTACTTCAACTTGGAGCCGCAGGCTGCCGTCGCCAAGGCTCACACTCTTCTGTTTCCAGGTGAAAACGTGGTCGGTGCGAGCCGGCCGCTTTTCGCTCTCAGCCTCAACGAACTCGAGGTCACCCGTGCCCCGCTTCATCACGTCGCCCAGAAAGGATTCCGCAATGTGCCGGGCCGCGGCAGCCTCCAGATTTGCCCCGGGCTGGTCCTCCGGAATTTCGTGTTCAAATCCCACTACCTCGCCCGTCGGTGTCACCTCCGCGCGGTACTCCTCCTTTTGCTGAGGCTTGAACCAGCGATGGGACCAGCGCCAGAGGTGGATCGGGCCCCGGGTCAGTTCATCCATTCGGGCCAAGCCCTGGGTGCGCTCCAAGTAGAGCTTTGCCTCGTCGCTGTACTCGAAGATGCCGACGTGCCGATAGCTCTCCAGGCGTGCCCCTCGAGCCTGCAGAAAACTCTGCGCGATACGCGCCGACCCCGCGCGGTCGACGCGAAGATCGAGGGCTGCTTCCGGGAACGCACGGCTGAAATACTTGATGCTGACCGCTAAGGACGCTGCCGCTACCACGAGAGCAATGCCGATGATCCTGTAATCTCCGGGTCTCAGCTTGATGGGCATAGTATCCTCTTTGTGAAACCGCACTGCTTCGAAAATAGGCGTCACAGCCCTGACCGCAGGTCCGGGACTTGCCCCGGCCTGAGGCCGACCCAAGGTCCGGCCCTACATTTTAATGCTGGGCACCGAACGTCGTTCATAACCGCGACTGTGCGGAAGGAAATCTATCACAGCGCGGCCCAAGGCCCCAACCAAAAGCAGACAACGATGGGTGCTGGACATCAAACCGGGAAATGAATAGACTTTCTTTTGGCTGCGGAACCCATTTATAGCTGGGGGTGTCTATGCCTCATTGTCCGGAATGCGAGGCGCTCATCGACGTGGAAGACGAGGAAATGGAAGAGGGCCAGACGGTCGACTGCCCCGAGTGCGGTGCCGAGCTCGAAGTCGTCAACACCAATCCGCTGGAGCTCAATGTTCTCTCGGACGAAGAAGAGGAAGAGGAAGAAAACTGGTAGTGGCATAGCAGCCGCTGCGGTTCGAAATCTTCGCTGGCGTGGCGGTGTCTGTGCAGGTTTCCGGCGATTTGCCACCCGGGCCGCAGTGGCCTGCGCCCTGATCTGGCTAGTGGTGTTGTGTGTGCCGGAATTATTGGCCAAGGAGAAGAAGCCGGTGACGAAAACCATCGCCGGCGTAGTGCTGGACGAGGCGGATAATCCTATCGCCGGAGCCGCGGTTGAATTGAACGACGTTCAAGACAACAAGAAACTTGCCAAATACTCTCAACAGGACGGGAAATATCAGTTCGCCGACCTTGACCCGAAGCACGATTATGAAATCCAGGTCAGCTTCAAAGGGCTGTCGTCCGAGGTCCGCAAGGTCAGCTCTCTCGACGACCGCCGGATCGTGGTGCTGAATTTTACCCTCACACCCGGCAAATAGCATAGCCTGCCAGCGCTTATTACCGATTGCCGACTGCGAAATGCAATTCCCAACCCACGCCAATTTGACATGACAAAAGAGTGCTGAATTTTCCCCGAAGAACGCCTATATTGGTTCGCTTGCGTCGCGCGGCTGGTGCCTTTTTGGCTTTTCGCACGAGCCGAACCGCGACGGTTGCACGGGCCTAGCGGCTCGTCGGGGGGCGGGAGGTTCTATGGTTGACGTTGTCACTTTCGGCGAGGCGATGATTCGTTTGTCGCCGCCGGGTTTCGAGCGTCTGGAGCAAACGAACTCTCTGGACGTGCAGATCGGCGGCGGTGAGTTGAACGTTGCGGTAGGTGTCAGCCGGCTGGGGCTGACGAGCACATGGGTGTCGCGGCTGCCGAAGAACGCCTTGGGACGTCTGCTACACAATCGCGTGCGCCAAGCGGGGGTTGACACCTCGCACCTGATCTGGACTGAGGACGGCCGGCTTGGCTTGTATTTTGTTGAGTTCGGGGCTGCGCCGCGCGCGAGCTCAGTGCTCTATGACCGCAGCCATTCGTCGATCAGTGCGATTAAGTCTGGAGAAGTGAACTGGGAGGAAGTGTTCGCTGGCGTGAGGTGGTTTCACTCGAGCGGCATAACGCCGGCGCTCAGCGATTCGGCGGCTGCCGTTACCCGCGAGGCCTTCCACGCCGCGCGCGAGGCCGGTGTAACCGTCAGCTACGACCTGAACTATCGCGCCAAGCTCTGGTCGCCGCAGAAGGCCCAGGCAGTCCAGGAGCCGTTGATGGAGTACGTCGACGTGCTGATCACCACCGAGGAGGACACCGGCGTTGTCTTCAAAATCGAAGCACGCAGCAGGAGCGACACAAAGGATTTCAAGGAGGTCGCCGCCGAGCCCTATAAAGAGGTTGCAAAACGGCTGCAGGAGAAATTCGGTTTCAAGGCGGTAGCCATCACCCTGCGCGAAAATCCCCTGGTGTGGCGCAATACCTGGACCGCCATTGCCTATGCGGAAGGGAAGTTTTATGACGATGTCAAATACGAGTTAGAGATCGTGGACCGTGTGGGTGGCGGCGATTCTTTCAGTGCCGGATTCATTTATGGTTATTTGGCGAAGAAGTCCTACGCGTCCGCCATCCGGTACGGCAACGCCTTCAGCGCGCTGAAGCATACGAATCCGGGCGACTTCAATTGGGCTACGCTCGGGGAAGTGGAAACCTTGCTGAAAGGCACCAGCCTAAGGGTAGCGCGATAGTGGAGGCGGGATCTGGGTTCCGGGGCTCGGGATTCGGGGGAAAGGGCAAACGGTTAAATGGGGAAACGGGAAGGTGCCAAGAACGCCTTTCCCTTTTGCCCGTTTGCCCATTTGCCCATGACCGTCCCAGCGCCGAATTCCTAATCCCAACCCCGAACCCCGAGTCCCGAAACCTGAGAGGTATCAGTCATGTCCTGGTCACGAGAGAAATCCCTGGCCCTGATCCGAGAAGTGGGCCTAATACCTATTGTGCGCGCTCAGTCTGCAGAGGACGCGTTGCTTGCCGCCGAAGCTGTTCTCAGTGGCGGCATCAACATTGCTGAGATTACGATGACCGTCCCCAACGCGTTGCGCGTGATGGAGCGCGTAGCGGAACACCACGGCGAAAAGGTATTGCTGGGGGCGGGTACGATCCTCGACCCAGAAACCTGTCGCAGCGCACTGCTGGCGGGCGCCGAGTTCATTGTTACACCCTCGCTTGACGCGCGCGTAATTGAAGTGGCGCGACGCTACAGCAAACCCTGCTTTCCGGGCGCCCTGACTCCCACCGAGATCGTCGCCGCGTGGCAGGCCGGCGCGGACATGGTGAAAATCTTCCCTTGTGGGCCGGTAGGCGGCCCGAAGTACAT
>DATJKY010000709.1:0-4726 GCA_035490955.1 Terriglobia bacterium
GGACCGCTTGGGCGAGAAGGCGATCCCGCTCACTCATGATCAACTGTCGATAAGTTTGGGAGTTCGCCGCGCAAGCGTCACCGCGAGCTCGCGAATCTCGAGGAGGCGGGTGCCGTGATCAAATCGCGACGCGCAATCGAGATTGCTAATCGCGCCATACTCGAGAAAAAAACCTGCGAATGCTACCGTATCATCGCCTCGGAATACGCCCGAATTAGCGGTTCCGGCAGGCATATCATTGAGGCAATGCCGCTGGCCGGTCATCTGAGCCATCTGGAAAGCACCACCCGAACGACCCTCTGTTCCGGCAACATTTGAGCACGGGCGTCCTCAAGTTCTCCTCGGAGTTGGGCGCGCTCCGCGCGCCGCACCTGCCCGCGGCCCGCCTGTTGGAAGTTCCCTGGCAGAAGCTTCTGTACGCTAGCAGACAAACATTTCACTCTTTTCCTGCCATAGCTTCGGAACCCGGAGATGATCGCGGCGTTTTCCGTCTGTTGGCGGGTTTCCTGCCATAGCTTCGGAACCCGGAGATGATCGCGACGTTTTCCGTCTGTCGGCGGGTTTCCTGCCATAGCTTCGGAACCGGGAGATGATCGCGACGTTTTCCGTCTGTCGGCGGGGTTCCGGCTTTTGGTTCGGCCTTGGTCAGGATGATAGCTTCGACGCGTTCTTGCGGATGGCGCCGACCGCGATCGTACACCGTTTGGTCGTGCTCCCAGCCGCGGATCATCCGACGTCTGTCAGCCTCAATCATCTCGTATGCGAATACGGACTCAAGGACGAGCCGGCGGCGGGTCGGCAGCGTCGCGAGTCGCTAGAACTGACGCGTACCTTCGCGCTGGTCGCTGATCCTTTTGCTACCGGAACGGCGCACGATTCAGGGAGTGCTTGATCATGGCAATCCCGAGGGAACCCTTAGGAGCAACTGCCAGTCGGCCGCTGCTGAGCGGAGTAACGCGAAGTGCAGAGCCAGACGCACGTGCGAGGACAGCCTCGGAGGAGGGCCCGATGGCATTCGAGACGCCGAAGATCGGAATCGACGTTCTTGGCGACATGGTGGCCTGGGGTGCCCACTTTTGTCTCTTCTACGAGACCAAAGAGGATCTTCTCGACACGGTGATCTCCTACTGCAAGGCGGGATTGGAAAGCGAGGAGTACTGCCTGTGGATTGTGGCCGAGCCCTTGACCATCGAAGAAGCCACAGATGTGTTGCGAGACGCGGTGCCTGACCTGGATCGATACTTGGCGGATTCCCATGTAGAAATTGTGTCGGCCCGCGACTGGTTTCTCCAGGGTGGCACGTTTGATGGCCAGCGCGTGACAGCCGCGTGCTATGAGAAACTCGCTCGCGTCTCGGCCAGAGGTTACCCCGGCATACGAGTGACCGGGGATACGACCTGGCTCGTAGAGAGGGACTGGAGACACTTTTGCAACTATGAGGATGGTCTCAACGAGGTGATCGGCAATCAGCGCTTGGCCGTGCTGTGCACGTACCCACTCGCGGCGTGTGGAACCCCCGAGATCCTAGACGTTGTGCGTACGCACCAGTTTGCCATCGCACGGCGACACGGGAGGTCGGAGGTTATCGAAACTGCTGGGCTCAAGCGAGCCAAGGCCGAACTCACGCGACTCAATGCGGAGCTCGAGCAACGGGTCGTCGAACGGACCAGCCAACTGATGCGGGCCTCGGAAGCGTTGCGTGAGGCGCAGATGGAGCTCATGCACGTCAATCGCGTCACGACGATGGGGCAACTCGCGGCCTCGATTACCCATGAAATCAACCAGCCGGTCGCAGCAGCGGTCAACAATGCCTCTGCCGCGTTGCACTGGCTGGGCAAAGAACCTCCAGATCTGGAGCAAGCCCGGCAGGCGCTCAATCGTATCTTTGCAAACGGCAATCGAGCCAGCGAGGTCATCGGCCGAATCCGTGCCCTCATCAAGAAGGCGCCCCCATCGAAGGATGCCGTGGAGATCAACGAAGCGATCCTCGAGGTCATTGCACTGACCCGTGGCGAAGTTTTGAAGAACGACGTCTCGGTGCAAACGCAACTCGCAGAGGACTTGCCGCCCATTCAAGGAGACCGAGTCCAATTGCAACAAGTGATCCTGAACTTGATCATCAACGCCGTCGAAGCGATGAGGTGCGTCAGCGAGGGGGCGCGAGAGTTGCTAATCCGTACCGGGAAAGATGCATCGGGCGGGGTGCTCGTCGTCGTGCAGGATTCCGGCCCGGGAGTGAGCCCGGAGAGTTTTGACCGCCTGTTCGATGCATTCTACACCACCAAGCCCAGCGGCATGGGAATGGGACTGTCAATCTGCCGTTCGATCATCGAAGCGCACGACGGCCGCTTGTGGGCCGTCCCACACGACGGTCCCGGTGCGACCTTTCAGTTCACGCTACCGATACACGGCGAAGATGACTGACGGCCAGGTCTTGCCGCAGCGTTTGTACGAGGGAACGGTAACAATGCCGAAGCTTGAACGTTCAGAATGGTATGATCTATGCCGTGACATGAATTGGTGCTTCAAATACGTGACAGATGCAGAAGTTTTCCCTGAAGCGCTCTCGCAGAGCCACGGCATACCTGCGTCGGCCTGGTGGAGCTGGGATGAGCCTTACAAGATCAGTTACCGCGAGTACGTTGACAATCAGGCCGAGAAAGATGCCGGGGTGTACTCCGTCCGGTCAGCCATGGCCCGCTCCAGATTTTTCGAGAACCTGGACCCGGGCTGGAAGGCTGCGATCATCGCGCACTACGGAGCCATCACGATGCCCGAGTACCTGGCCTCGATCGGCGAGGCTCGTATGGGCCGGTTTGGGCGTGCCGCGGCTTGGCGCAACATGGCCCTGTACGGTACGCTGGACGAAACCCGCCACGGCCAGATCCAGCTCTCCTTTCCCCACGCCCTGCTCAAAAAAGAGCCGCGCTTCGACTGGGCGCACAAGGCTATGCACACCAATGAGTGGGGAGTGATTGCCCTTCGTCACATCTTTGATGACATGTTCACCGCCAACGATGCCGTCTCCACCGCGATCCAACTCACCTTTACCTTTGAAACCGGGTTCACCAACCTGCAATTTTTGGGCATGGCTGCCGATGCCATGGAGACGGGGGATGTGGAATTCGGCACACTGATCTCGAGCATCCAAACCGACGAAGCTCGCCACGCCCAGCAGGGAGAGCCCACTCTGCGTGTGCTGATCCAGAATGGCAAGAAGGCAGAGGCTCAGCGCCTGGTCGATGCAATGTTCTGGCGCTCGTGGCGGATGTTCGCGCTCTTGACCGGCCTTTCCATGGACTACTACACGCCTCTCGTGCATCGCAGCATGTCCTTCAAAGAGTTCATGCTCGAATGGATCATCAAGCAATTCACGGATCAGTTCCGTGACCTCGGCCTGGAGCGTCCTTGGTATTGGGACCTTTTCATCCAAGAGTTAGATTGGCTCCATCATGCCTACCACTTGGGCGTCTGGTTCTGGCGCCCGACTGTCTGGTGGAATCCAGATGCAGGAGTGAGTGTCGCGGAGCGTGAGTGGCTGGAAGCCAAGTACCCTGGTTGGCACGACCGATTCGGAACTTATTGGCAGACCATTGCCGAAAATCTGCGCCAGGGCGCGATCCCCCTTACTTATCCCGAAACGCTTCCCGTTGTGTGCAACATGTGCCAAATTCCTGTCTGCAGCTCGACGATCCTTGCACCGCCCCGGCTGCTCACGCACGGTGGCCGGGTATACAGCTTTTGCTCCGATCCATGTAAGTGGATCTTCGAGCAGAATCCGACCCGCTACGCGGGCCACCTGTCGATTGTAGACCGCTTCCTGGCTGGCCACATTCAGCCACCTGACTTGGAAGGCGCACTGGCCTATATGGGCCTTTCCCCTGGCGAACGAGGGGTTGATGCGACGAGCTACGCCTGGGCTTTTGAGCAAGCGCCGCAGGCAGCCGCAGTAGCTAGCTAAAGAGCAAGGAGCAAGGAAGTGTATGGCTCTAGTCCCGCTTCACGCAGTCTTTCGTGGCGATTTTATCGGGTTGTTAGTGCCTGTAGACGATCGTGACACCATGGATGTGGTCGCTCAGAAGGTGGCCTATCATGTCATTCATCGGCGGTTACCGCCGCAAGATGCCCCCATGCGCGTGCAATACAACGGCTCAGTCCTACCGCGCGACCAAACGGTCGGTCAGGCAGGGATGTCGCCGATGACTTTTGTGGAGGTGTTTTACGATGCCTCAGAGCACAACAACGCTGGAATGGATTCCGGTAGCTACTCTCGGCGACCTCTGGGAAGGTGACATGACCGATGTCCAGGTGGGAGATGAACTCATCCTCCTCGTTCACTTAGGCGGCGGCGATATCCGTGCCTATCAAGGATATTGTCCGCACCAAAAGACCACCCTCGCAGATGGGAAGCTCGACGGGCACATTCTCACCTGTGCAGCCCACTCCTGGCAGTTCAATCTGTCTACGGGAGAAGGGGTGAATCCAAGGCGCTGTCGGCTCTACCGTTACCAGGTCAAAGTTGAGGCTTCGACGATTTCCGTGCGTATTCCTCACGACACCTGATGAGGAGAAAAGGCGATGGAAACAGTCCAGCCGCAAAAATTGGTAGGCCCGGTGCTGCGTGGCATGGACCAAGACATCATCGAGGCTCTCCTGATAGCTATCCAAGATGACAATCCTGACGCCGAACTCTTCTATGAGGATCGCGGCGGATACGTGCGGATCC
>DATJKY010000710.1:0-2521 GCA_035490955.1 Terriglobia bacterium
TTGGCTTTCCACGCTTTCCACAGCCCCGCCATTTCCACAGCTCACCTCCGTCTTCTAGTTTTCGTCCTGCCGCTGATGGCTTCACTGGCCCTCCCTCTGGCCGTCAGACTGCTGGTTCCTCTTGGCCTCCTCCGCCCGGTAGCTCGGAATGTTCAGCTCGATGATTACGCAATGGTGCACGAGGCGATCAATGGCCGCAGCCGTCATCATGGCGTCTTTGAAAATTCCCTCCCATTTCGAGAACTGCAGGTTGCTGGTCATCAACACACTGCCGCGTTCGTAGCGTTCCGCCAGCAGCGTAAAGACGACTTCCATGTCATCGCGGGTCTGCTGGATATACCCCAGATCGTCGATAATCAAACCTTCGTAGCGGCCGAGCCGTTTAATTTCTCGGCTCAACCGCAGGTCGCGTTTGGCCGCCAGCAGATCCTGCATCAGCAACGAGCTTTTGGTAAAGTGCATGCGCCGTTCCCGCGCTACCACCAGGTCCTGCGCCAGCGCGGTGAGAAGATGACTTTTCCCCGACCCAGGATTGCCGAACACCAGGACGTTCTCCTTCCGGTCCAGAAAGCCGCCTTCCAGCAACGTCCGCAGTTGCCGCTGCGCTTTGGTCGGCAACCGCTTGACATTGAAGTTCTCGAGCGACTTCTCCAGCGGTAGCGCCGATTCCTTCAACAAACGCTGTACCCGAGATTTCCGCCGCTGCTCGCATTCTCGCGAGATCACTTCCAGCAGGTACTGCTCATAACTCAGCGTTTCTCGCTCGGCCCGCCGCGCCGTGTCCTCGTAGCACTCCCGTACCGTGGGCAGATGCAGCTCTTTGAGATGCCCCATCAGCGCTGGGCGCACTTCGGCCATTGCACTCATTGCTGCACCTCCATCGTCGGACATAGCTGATCGAAGCCGGTCAGGTCTACGGCGGCGACCTCCACCATCGTCGCCGGCGCAATGCTGTCCAACCTCGCCAGCAGTTCGCGGACGGCTTCCACCGTGATGGCTTCTTCCGGCTTTCTCTCCAGCAGGTCGCGCAGGACTTCGTCCACCGGTACTTCGCCCTCATCCGCCGCCAGCTTTAAAATCTTCAAGTACTCCTTGACTGCACGTCCCGGCGTTTTCTCCCGGAGCGCGTCATAGGCCATGCGGAATCGGCTGGTAGGAAACAGATCTTCTTGATACCGGTAATTCTCAAACGCCCCGGGTTTCCGCACCAGCCATTCGATGATGTGACGGTAATCCACGCGATGCTTCGACCGCCCGCGCAACCGCGGCAGGTCTTCCACACACTTTTGGCCGTACCAGACCTCGACATGGTCCAGATATACACGAGCTTCCACCCGCTCGCCGATCAGCCGACTGTTCACCGAATAGGCGTTTCGCTCCACATGGATCAGGCTGCCCGAGTCCACCTTCACCCGTTCCCGCCTTGCCGATTCCATCCGCCGCGCCGGCAGTTCCCGCATGACCGTCAGTTCTTCAGCCAAGCGCTCGCGCCTGCCAGCATTCCTTTGTGCGAACAGGTCACCAAGAAACTTTGTGTATTCCTCCCGGTCCGCAAAGTCGCGGCTGCCGCGCAGCAACAACGCCTGGTCTACGGCTCTTTTGAAGCGGTGGTGGCTTTGCTCGGCATCGCCGTTTTCATGGGGGCTCGCCGGGTTGGTCCGTTGCGGTTCCACCCCGTAATACTTCAACAATGCCGCGTAACGCTGGTTGAACTCCTCCAGGTTGCTCATGTTATTCACCGCGCTCGAAAGCCTGTCGGTGCGGTGCTCGGCCGGTATGGCGCCCAGTTCCCAAACCGCGTTCTGCCAACCCTCGGTGAGGCTCTCCAGGCTCTCGGAGTAGCAGATCGTTCCCGTCTCCCAGTTCGAATACGTCAGCACGAAGTGGTACACCAGGTGCTCAAACGTTCGCCCTTGGATGGTGATCCCCAACTCCGTCATATGCGTAAAATCAGAGGCACATAGCTTCCCCGGTGTATGCCTCTGGCCGAAGTACACCTCCTGCGCCGGGCCTTCGGTTGCCCTCCACAGCTTGATCCGCCGTTGCAGGGTCCGGATCTGCCCGTCAGAAAACCGGCCTGGGTATTCGCGTTGCAGCCATTCGAATAGCGTCTTGGCCTCCAGCCCAGGGCTCTCCTCGATCTGCTGGCGGACCCGCTCCCAGACATCACTGAAGGGATCCTCGCGGGTGCGCCAATGTCGCTCCCTTTTCAACTCGCTGGGCAGCCGATTCTGCTTCAGATACTTCCGAGCCGTTTTCGGGTCCATCCCCGCCTTCGAGGCCGCAATCTCTTGATTCCTCTCGATGTTCGACAACTTCTTCAACCTCCTCACTTGGTTGTCCGTGACCATCTCATGGCGCTCGCTGAGCGCAATCTCTGATGGTCACATCTGTTGTCGTCGAGCGGGAACTTTAATTGTCGGCGGCCGACATTTCTAATTGTCGCCGGTCACAGGTGGCCCTGACCGGGGCGTAACGCCATGTTACATCACAAGGAAATCACCTCGTAATGTCGGCATGG
>DATJKY010000711.1:0-19895 GCA_035490955.1 Terriglobia bacterium
GCCTGAGGCTAGGATGAACTCGAACTTGCCTAAAATCCGATTCCGCGATCCCCAAATCGAGATGGCTCACGGAGCCGGAGGCAAGGCCAGCCGTAGGTTGATCGAAGGCCTATTTGTTCCTATCCTGTTCGGAGCCACACCTGAACCATTGGGTGATGCCGCCCATCTCCAAATTAACGGAACCCAGGTCGCTGTGACTACTGACAGCTTTGTGGTGAAGCCGCTGAGCTTCCCTGGCGGCTCCATCGGCGAGCTGGCGGTGAACGGTACGGTGAACGATCTCGCCGTCTCGGGCGCCAAGGCCGAGGCTCTGGTGGTTACCTATGTGCTCGAGGCCGGCCTGTCGACCCAGGTGCTCGAGGCGGAAGCCCGAGCCATGGCCGGCGCCGCCCTCGCGGCCGGCGTGACCATCGCGGCTGGGGATACCAAAGTGGTCGAGCACGGTAAGGCCGATCAGATGTACGTCACCACTTGCGGAATCGGAAGGTTGATTGCGGGGGTGCGCATTTCGCCGGCGTCCGTTCGCTCCGGCGATAAGATCATACTCTCGGGACCCATCGGGGATCACGGAATTACGATCCTGCTCGCGCGCGGCGAACTCGACCTGGAAGCCGACCTCTGTTCCGACACGCGCTCCGTGCTGCCCTTGGTGGAAGCTCTGGCCGCGGCCACCGCTCCCGGCATTCGCTGGATGCGCGATCCGACGCGCGGTGGCGTGGCTACGGCGTTAAATGAGCTGGCGCGTGATTGCCGGCTCGGCATCCACCTCTTCGAGAAGAGTATTCCTGTTCGCGACACAGTGCGTGGTGCGTGCGAACTTTTGGGACTCGACCCTCTCCACATCGCCAACGAAGGACAATTCCTGGCCGTCGTGGAGGCGGGGTGCGCCGAGCAAGCGCTCGAGGCTTTGCACCGGACGCCGGGGGGTGACGAAGCACGGCTCATTGGCGAAGTAGGTGAGCAGCCCGCCGCTACCGTCCTCGTCTCCACGAGTTACGGCGGTCGTCGTGTCGTGGACATGTTGGTGGGCGATCCGCTGCCGCGTATTTGCTGAGACGGACTCGCAGTTCTTTTTGGTGCGTTGATGTTGAACCATACCGTCAAGGAACTTCGCTCGGCGATGGAGGGTCAAATTGATGTAGAAGCGGCTTTACGTCGTCACGTGGCAAGGTAAACTCGCCGCTGCCGGTGCAGAAAAGCCGACTACCCGCTGGGCTGCTTATGCCCGCTCAAATGAAGTCTCTCGCAACTCGCATCGAAGAAGGGCTCCTCGAGAGAAACCGTGTCTGCGAGGCGTTCTTCGCGCGCGAGGCTGGGCCTCTGGCGCTTGCCTGCCGCGACATGGCAGAGCGCTTCCTCCGAGGCGGGCGCCTCTTGGCCTTCGGACGTGGGCCCTACGCGACCGACGCACAGCACGTCTCGGTGGAGTTCGTCCATCCCGTCATATTGGGCAAGCGTGCTCTGCCTGCTCTCGATTTGTCCATTACGTTCCGCGCTTGGCTCGAGGCGATTGTTCGTCGCGAAGACATCGTCATGGGATTCAGTTCGCCAGCGGGCGACCCGGAGGTTTGGGCTGCGCTTAAAGCCGCGCGCGCGCACCACGCCATGACTTTTGCGCTCCCTGGACCTGAGGGCTCCTACGCCATCGAGGCCGCAACCGAGCACCCGTTTATCCATCAGGAGGCGATCGAGATTCTTTACCACACCCTTTGGGAAACGGTTCATGTTTTTTTCGAGCACCGGGAACTGGGGCATGACGTGGGCGAGGCCGGGTTCCTGTATCCGTTTCTCGGTCAGCAGAAAGAGCAGTCGAGCGATGCGCTTGCTGAAGTGGCTGACTCGATCCGGATGAAGGTCCGTGACGACGCCACATTGCGTGAGCAAGTAGCTCATGAAGCGAGTCAGCAAATCAGCGAGACTGCGGTCGCTCTCGGTGAGCGTCTGCGGCGCGGCGGCAAGCTGATCCTTTTTGGCAACGGCGGTTCCGCCACCGACGCCAACGACTGGGCGCTCGATTGCGTGCTTCCACCAGCGGGTTACCAACCCGTCGCGGCCGTGTCGCTAGCCCTCGAGCCCGCCAATATCACGGCCATCGCCAACGACGTGGGAACCGAAGTCATTTTCCTTCGGCAGTTGATCGCCCAGGCGCGGACGGAAGATGTGGCCGTAGCCATTTCGACCAGCGGTGGTTCGCGCAACATTATCATGGCGCTGGATGGAGCTCGCAAGCGCGGGCTCTTGACCGTGGCGCTCCTGGGCTATGACGGCGGAGAGGTTCTTCGTCGAGAGCTGGCAGACTTCCCCATCGTCGTTCACTCCGACTATATCCCACGCATCCAGGAAGTGCAGGCTTCCATCTACCACATCATCCGCGAGTCCCTGGAGGTCACGCGTGGCGAACCTTGAGCTTTACGGAACTGCGAGCTGCCCGTTTAGCGGCGAGATGCGGGAGTGGCTCGAATGGCAGGGGCGCGAGTTCGTGGAATACGACGTCGAGCTTGACGCCGCCGCTCGCGCGCGGATGCAGGCGCTCGAAGGCGGGCAGCACACCGTGCCGGTGCTGGTCGAAGACGGTAAAGTCGTTCAGGTTGGATGGCAGGGACGGGGTTGCGTGGTCGGCATCCCCCGCGAGCGAACCGATGTTGACCGAAACAAGGAGGTCAAGTAACCGGAAGGCTTGAGGTTTGAACTTGACTTTTAGAGGCAGGTTTTTCGGCAACGTCGCAAGCAAGAGACCCCTCACCCGGTCCCGCGACGCGGGACCACCCTCTCCCCCGGGGCCCCTGGGGAGAGGGTGGCGATCCCGCAGTCGCGGGAGAGCCGGGTGAGGGGTCAGTGCTCGTCGGTCTGTGGCGAAGCCTTGCTAGAAATTGGTGCTTACTGGACCGCCTAGGCGACTCGGTGCTTGGCCCCCAATGACTCAAGATAACGCCAAAAGTGTGCTGCTAAAGGCCGAAATGGGTGCCACTGAACACGAAAAAGGGCCACAGGGTGCTTGCTCCATTCGGGTCGGCGGCGTTGTTCAGGGCGTGGGATTCCGCCCTTTTGTTTTTCGCTTGGCGCGCACGCGTGGCCTCGCCGGCTGGGTGAGCAACGATGAAGCCGGGGTGGAAATTTACGTGGAAGGTGCCGCAGACGCCTTGGGGATCTTCGTCCACGATTTGGAGACCCAGTCTCCGCCGGCAGCCCGTATTGCGACGATCGAGGTTCACGCCGCCGAGCCAACTGGGCTAGGCGAATTCACCATTCGGGCCAGCGAGAGACAGGAATCACTAACGGCGAGAATATCGCCGGACCTGCCGGTCTGCGATGCTTGCCTCAAGGAATTTTTCGACCCTAGCGACCGACGCTATCACTACCCCTACATCAACTGTACGGATTGCGGTCCCCGTTACACTGTGATTCTGAGCCTGCCATACGACCGGTCAGGAACCACGATGAAGAACTGGCCGCTTGACGGGTATTGCGCCGCCGAGTATGGCAATCCAGGGAACCGGCGCTTTCACGCCCAGCCGGTCGCCTGCCCCGCCTGCGGACCGCACTATTACCTCGAAGCTGCTGACGAACGCGTGCGCGGCGACGAAGAAAGCTTTCGACGCGCGGTTGACCTGCTTCGCGCCGGCAGGATCGTCGCGGTCAAGGGGCTCGGAGGCTACCATTTGGCGTGCGACGCGCGCGCGAGTTCGAGCGTCGTCGCCCTGCGGGAACGGAAATACCGCAAGGAGAAGCCCTTCGCCCTGATGGCCCGGAGTCTGGAGGTTGCCCGCGAGCTTGTTGAACTTTCGCCGCAAGCCGAGGCGCTGCTCGCCTCGGCGGCGCGGCCGATTGTGCTGGCTCCGGCTCGAGTGGAATTACCCGGCGTCGCTCCCGAAAGCGCCGATCTGGGCGTGATGTTGCCCTACACTCCGTTGCATCACCTGCTTTTCGCCGGGGGCGCCCCTGAAGTGCTTGTTCTGACGAGCGCCAACCGATCGAGCGAGCCGATCGCTTACCAGGATTCAGACGCGCTCGAACGCCTGGCTGGGATTACCGACGCGTTTCTGGTCGGCGAGCGACCGATTGCGCGCCGGGTGGATGACTCGGTGGCCCGCGCCGGTGCCTTCGGCGTCACGGTCCTGCGACGGGCTCGCGGATTCGCTCCCGGCGCCGTCGCGACGCTTCCAACCGCGCGCCCGCTGCTCGCCGTCGGGGCCGACCTCAAGAACGCGATTACGCTAGTGGTGGACGGTCAGGCCTTTGTCAGCCAGCATATCGGCGACCTCGACCATTACGATGCCTTCCGGGCGTTTCAGGAAACCATCTGCGACTTCGTCTCGATGTACGAAGTCTGCTGGGATGACGTGTGCGTAGTACACGACGCGCATCCGCAATACATCTCAACCGCGTATGCCTTGGAACTGCCCGCAGCGGAGAAGCGCGCCGTCCAGCACCACGGCGCTCACGTAGCATCGGTGCTGGCGGAGCGCGGTGAATGGGACAAGCAGGTGCTGGGCGTGAGCTTTGACGGCACGGGCTACGGCGACGACGAGGTGATCTGGGGCGGTGAAATCCTCACGGGAAGCATGGCGGAGGGGTTCGAGCGCGTGGCTCACCTGCGCGAAGCGGTGCTTGCCGGGGGCGATGCCGCAGCACAGTACCCGGTCCAGTCCGCCGCCGGATTTCTCATTCAGGTCGACGAAGCCTTTGGATTACCTGACCTTACTGCACCCCCGTTTCGATTCCCGCAGCGTTACGCCGATTCTGCCAGGCTGCTGCGCCGCGGCGTGCGCACGTTTAGGACAACCTCTGTAGGACGCTTGTTTGACGCCGCCGCTGCGCTGCTTGGTTTCACTCGCGAAATGACCTTTGAAGGGCAAGCGGCGATGTGGGTTGAGCAACTCGCTCGTTCCTCCTCGTTTGTCGAACCCTATCCCTTTCCCTTTACGGCGAATGAACTGGACTTCCGACCCTTGCTGTTTGCCATTACAGAGGACCGGCTGCGAGGGCGCTCTAAGAACGTAATTGCGCGCGCCTTCCAGCGCGGCGTAGCGCAAGCCCTGTGCGATGCCGTACGAACGATTTGCGATTCACGCGGACTTCAGACCGTTGTGCTTTCGGGAGGTGTGTTCCAGAACGAGCTGCTTCTGGAGGACGTGAAGTCTTTGCTGGCAGGTGGCCGCTGGGAGGCCTGGACGAACCACGTGGTGCCGCCCAACGACGGAGGAATCAGTCTGGGTCAGGCGGCGATGGCGGCGTCGCAGAGCCTGAGCACGCCCGAAGCCTGCGGTCTACCAGGCTGCTGAGAAGGCCGCGATGCTGTCATCTCGAGCGGAGCGAGGGATCTGCTTATGTTTCTCTCCAACGAGAAACAGCAGATGCTTCGCTACGCTCGGCATGACTGGTACGTCTTGAGCCTGCTGGACTGTCGAGGGCAATCACGGTCCCCGGAAGATGTTTCACTTCATCCGGCCTGACAAGAGTGGTCCGGGGCTCGCGGGCTAACTGATTGGCACGACCTATTTGTGGCCCGTCTTGGGTGGGAAATTTCGAAAACCTTTTTGCGCCAGCTCTTCTGTCTCACGGTCCAGGTCCTTGGGGACTTCGCCCGGGTTGTTCCTGAGTTTCTCACGGAGAATGCTGCCCCAGACTATCTTGTTCGATTTCGCATCGATCACATCGAACTCCAGCACCCCCTCCATCGTCACCCATACATTGGGAATTTCCGACGGCATCATGGTAGCCTGCCAGGTGTCCAACGTCATGGGATGGGCGAGTTCTTCCGCCGTCATACCCTCACCGGCCATTCCCTTGGCCATGGCCCCGCCGTTGTAGCCCACGTAGAAGCTGGGGGAGCTTTGGGTTAGCGTGAACCCTTTCGCCTGCAATTGTGCGTTGACGGCATTGACCAGCGATTGCCTGACGCGGGCTTGATTCTCTTTGCTCAGCTGGCTCAGGAGTCTTTCCTGCCGCCAAGCGTAGGTCTTGTAACTGGAAAAATCAGCGTTCCGGTCATACTGGGTCTCAACTTTTTGCGCCCGTGCACTTCCGACAGCCAGGAGTAACCCGATCATTCCTAAGCTGCGTTTCGTTTTCATGGCGGGTACCTCTCCTCATAGCTGGATTTTCGCGCCTGGTGGCCGGGCTTGGCCAGCACGTGTATCGCAGCCACAAGCACCGGCCGTCTCGCCGGTGTGTGGTCCGGCTAGTTTTGTAGGGTGGCACATGTACCGCGTCACTCAATCTAGCGGGCTGCTGAAAAATGCTATTCGGGGCCTCGGAAGGACGGGCTTCCGCCCCGCCGCACCGACGCCCTAACCGGAAATTGTTGAAAATGTTGGGGCGCGCTTTGCGGCGGAGCTGAAGCCCCGCCCTTTGGGAGCGCGCCACCAGTCATTCTGCGGCGAGCGCTACTGGCTGGATGAGTCCGCGGTCGTCGGAGCTGCATTCGCGGTGACCGTACGGTTGACAACAAAAGTTAAATCGGTCCCTTGGACGAGAACGATTTCCTTCTCGTGTTTGAAGAGGTTGTAGAGCAACGCGGTGCTGGCGCCGATTGCCGCGCCGTAGCCGATGGACGTTCCCATACCCGGACCCCCGCAGTTTCCATAATATTCGCATTCGATCTCGTGACCCATGCCGACCGATGCGCCTGCACCCGCGCCAATGGCTCCCGCAATGGCGGCATCTTTGGCGGCGTTTTTCTTGCTCTTGCCGCAACCTTTGATGGTGCCTTCATCGTCGCCTGCCGTACTGGCGCAGGGTCCGCCGTGAGCATCCTCCAGAGAGCCTGCCATCGATATTCTCACTTCGTCTGGAGTCAAGATGTGATCGAGCACGATGCGCATTTCTGCCTTGCCTGCGATTCGACCCGAAGGCTTGACCATAGCAACGTGACCGTCCACCAGGCTGCCCGTCGGAACCACGTCCTGGCCATTCACCGTGATCGGTTCAGTGACCTGCCCGGTAAACAGGTCTCCGGTCTTACTGGTCTTGGAAGTGAGGGTCTTCGTCAGGCGCACGTGCAAAGTGCTCCCCGCCGGTACCGTCAACGTGCTTGGAGGTGCAGAACTAGAACTAGGTGCTGGATTATCTCCAACTTTGGTTGGAGGGTCATCCGCACACGCAGCAACCAATGGCACAAGCACACAGGCCAGCAGGACGAGCACCGGACTCGCGATCCACTTCTTCATAACAGTCTCCTCAACGAAAACGATAGACGCTCCACAGCCGCGACCCGTTACCACCCCGGCGCTCAACGACCCCGGATTCATGCTAGCGCTTTCTCAACCTGAATACAATAGTTCGACGCATCTGGCTCGCCGTGAGTTGTCTTGCCCTCCCTTCAGGGCCGTATGCCGGGGTTACTCAGCCTGATGCGATACAGGCTGGTGCTCGCAGTGATGTATAGTGATTTCCCGTCAGCGTCGCCCCAGTTGCAGTTAGCTACTTTCTCGCCGGGCTTGATGGTTCCCAGATGCTTGCCCTCGGGCGAGAAGACCCAGACGCCGCCGGGCCCGGCGCTGTAAACGTTGCCTTTCTGGTCCACCTTCAGGCCATCCGGCAACCCCTCTTCGGTGTTGGAGGTGGCGTCGTAGAACACCTTTGCGTTGTTCAAGGTTCCGTCGGGCTTCACGTCGTAAGCCATCCAAATCTTTCGGGCCGGATCAGAGACCGCGACGTAAAGGTGCTTCTCATCGGGCGAGAACCCGATACCGTTGGGGCGGGTAAGGTCCTCGATCAGCAGATCCAACTTCTTCGTATCCGGGGGCGCGCCTGGACCCTGGCTGGTGGCGCCGCGAAGCCGGAAGACGCCGTTGAATGCCATTTCTTTCTTGGGATCCTTGTCATCTTGTGTTTCCAACCCATAGGGGGGATCAGTGAAGTAAAGCGAGCCGTCGGACTTGTAGACGAGGTCATTGGGGCTGTTGAAGCGCCTTCCTTCGTATTGGTCGGCAAGCATCGTCACTTGAGTGCCCTTTTCGAGCGATTCCATGCGCCAGACGTTGCGAGCGGCATGCCCGGCAACGGTTAGCCTGCCTTGCCGGTCGAGCGTCATGCCGTTTGACCCGGGCTCAATACCCTTGTAAGGCGCCGCGCCACGGTAACCACTCGGTTGCATGAACACGCTGAGCTGACCTTGTGGTGTCCACTTCATGATGCGGTTGCCGGGAATGTCTGCGAACAGCAAGTACCCTTGGTGAATCCAAATCGGACCTTCTGTCCACTTGCAGCACGTGACCAACTTTTCGAGTTTTGTCCCGGGCGGCACGATAGCGTCGAGCACCGGGTCGGCGCGAAACACCGTTCCTGCACTCTCGAACTTGTTGTCAGCAGACTGCTTGGTTGGCATTAGCATCGCGGCTCCAATCATGACAATGACGGCTATCGTGAGAAGCGTGTGGCGTGCTCTCATATGGAAGCATCTCCCTGATCGACGCACTGAAAGCAGTTCGTAGCGGTAGTCAACGAAGATAGCGTGGTTAAGAACGTAACTGAACTGCCGACGCCGGCGTTTCCTTGCCCTTAGGGGCCCCGTTTTTGCGCCTCTGTTTGTCCACGATGTCAATGAGGGCGTTCAGCTTGTCTTCAATCTCGGCCATCGTCTGCTCGGCGCGCCAGGAACTTCTCGTGTAGGTTGATAGCGCGCTCGTGGCGGCGCACGTCGCTGCGCAGGCCAACTCCCGCGCTTGCCAGACGAGCCACCAACCGGTTGTTTTGCGCCACCACGCGTTCTATACGGTCCAGGCGCGCCGACGACTTGGCGAAGTTTGCTTCAAAGCGGGCCTGCTGCTCGAGCATGAATTCCATGGTCTTTTGGAGGTCCATTCCCACTCCCTGGGCGAGGCCTTCAATGCAGCCCCGCTTGCCGCCGGTCAATCATAGCACGGCGATGCGCGATGAGACGTGCGCTGGGGGCACTGATCTACTGGTCGGCTCTGGTTGCGGACTCAAGCTGCGCCACTCTTCGTAACCAAGTACCGGTCCATCCACCCCAGCACCAGCGCGCGCATTTCCGGCAACTCCACGTGGGCGCAGTCAAACAACTCGATGCGGCAGTCAGTTTCGCTGTCGTACCGGCGATAGAGCGGCCGTAGATGGTCGCGGATCTTCTCCACACCCGCTGGCGGGGTCAAGGGATCCTGGCGGCCGTTCACGCTAAGATGGGCCCGGGGCACGATTAACTCGTTGATCCCGGCGGTCTGGAAACGCTTGAGCAGGGAAGGCACGTAATAGTACACGCCGTGCTCCTTTAAGCCGCGCGTCTTGATCAACTCGTCGTAGTCAGTGAGGCAACAGACGTCGATGCAGAGCTTTAGGCGTGGGTCAAGCGCCGCGAGCCACCAGGCTTTGGTCGCCCCCATCGACATACCGAAGGCGCTGAGCCGGCGGGCATCGACTTCCGGACGGCTCGCCAAGTAATCGAGGGCGCGGAACTCATCGAACATCATCATGCCGAACAAAACCTGGCCCTGCCATAGCATCAGCTTGAAAGCGTCTTCCTCGCCCGTGCGGCCGTCCGCTTCGCGCTTGCGCTCGCCAAAACACCAGCTATCGATGGCCAGGGTCACCAGGCCTTTTTCGACGCAGACGGGCGCGTAAGCGGGCTGAGCATCGATGCCGCGCAGCAGTTGCTCCTTGCCGAGGTCGTACATGCCACCGTGCCAGTGTATAAAAAGCAGGCCGGGCGCGGGCGTCTGACGCTTGTCCGGGATCAGCAGGAGAGCGGGAACCGGTTCCACGCCGTTGAAGTCCAGGACGAGGCGCTCGAGCGTGTAGCCCTCGTGCTTCTCCGTACTCACGAGTTTGGCAAGACCCGGTTTGTACTGCCAGGGCAGATCACCCAGCAAGCCCCACAGTTCTTGACGGCGTTCCTGCTGATGAGAAGCAAACTCCTTCTCTGACTGCCCTGTCCAATCGGTGCTTACAAAGCTCCTCATAGTTGGATTCGTTCCCCAGGTCAGTAGGGTCGCGGAGTCTCGCAGGAACTCGCGTCGGGTTGGGAGCGCTGCTGGCAATTGCGCCCTCGGGTGCAAAGAACTAATGATGCGCTGCCATCCTATCAGGGTTTTAAGCGACGGCGTGTTCGAATTTGCAGGCTTCGTTCGGGCAGTAGCGGGAGGGGCCTGACTTCTTGGACATTTTTTCCAGCATGATCGGCGACGCGCAGTTGGGGCAGGGTTCGGCAACCGGCTTGTCCCAGGCCGTGAACTTGCATTCCGGATAGCGACTGCAGCCATAAAAAGACTTACCGCGCTTAGTGCGGCGCGCCACGATCTCTCCGCTGCAGCCCTTTTCGGGGCAGGGAATTCCCAGTGTCTGACGCTTGACGTACTTGCACTGGGGGTAGTTGCTGCACGCTGTGAACTGGCCGTAGCGTCCGTGCTTGACCATCAGGTTGTTGCCGCACTCCGGGCACTTCTCATCCAGGGGCACATCGGCCACAGCCTTGGCTGCGCCTTCAGCCATCACGATCTTCTTGGTATTGCGACACTCGGGGTAGCCGGTGCAGGCAAGGAAATACCCAAACCGGCCGCGCTTCACCGCCATCGGCTTGCCGCACTTCTCGCAGGTCTGCTCGGGCACTTCGGGGGGCGGAGGGCCGGCCGGCGCGCCCATACCGTACTTGATGGCCTGCTCAGCTGTAAGGTCGCTGGTGCCGTCGCATTCCGGATAACCCGTGCACGCCAGAAAGGCCCCGTTGCGCCCGAAGCGAATGTTCATCGGCCTTCCGCACTTTTCGCACTTCTCGTCCGTCGGTTTGCCTTCACCCTTGAGGTCCTCCATTTCGCGCTCCGCGATGCGCAGATCTTTCTTGAACTTGGTGTAGAACTCCTTCAGCGCTTCCGTCCAGGCGAGTTTGCCTTCCTCAACCTCGTCCAGCTCTTCTTCCATGCGCGCCGTGTAGGCGACGTCGAAAATGTCACTGAAGTTCTTCACCAGCAGATCGCTCACAACCAATCCGAGCTCGGTGGGGTAGAAGCGTCCCTGGTGCTTTTCCACGTATTCCCTGTTCTGAATAACACTGAGGATGGTGGCGTAGGTGGAAGGCCGGCCGATGCCCTTTTCCTCCAAAACCTTCACCAAGGTGGCCTCGTTGTAACGCGGTGGCGGTTCGGTGAAGTGCTGCTCGGGAACAATCTTGCGCAGGCGCAATCGATCGCCCTGGTCTACCGCGGGCAAACGATGCTTCAGCTCTTCCTCCTCCTCCATTTCATCCTTCTCGTCCTTGCCTTCTTCGTACACGGCGCGGAATCCGTTGAACTTTTCCACCGATCCTGTAGCACGGAAAAGATAGTCACCGGCGTTGATATCAATCGTTGTCTGGTCGAAGATGGCCGGATTCATCTGCGAGGCCACGAACCGCTGCCAGATCAGCTTATAGAGCTTGAGTTCGTCTGGCCCAAGATACTTCTCTAGTGACTCGGGAGTACGGGCAACGTCCGTTGGACGAATAGCCTCATGAGCGTCCTGAGCATCTTTCTTGCTCTTATAACGTATCGCTTCTGCAGGAAGGTAAGCGTCTCCGAAGGCTCGCTTGACATACTCGCGGGCGGCTTGGAGAGCAGGCTCCGCTACACGGGTGGAGTCGGTGCGCATGTAAGTGATGAGTCCTACAGAACCCTCTTCGCCTAGTTCGACCCCTTCGTACAGACGCTGAGCCAACATCATGGTCTTCTTGGCTGAGAAGTGCAGCTTACGGACCGCCTCCTGCTGCAGCTTGCTGGTGATGAACGGCGGCACCGGATACTTGCGCTTCTCGCGGGTTGTCACCGATTTCACGGTGAACCCGGCGGCCTTGGCTGCGGCAACGTGTCGGTCCGCGGCTGCTTGGTCCGAAATCTCCAGGTCTTGGCCTTGGAACTTAACCAGGTGCGCGTCGAAGGCAGGAGGATTCTTCCCTTCGAGATTTGCCGTGATGGTCCAGTATTCCTTCTTCTGGAATGCCTGGATCTCGCGCTCACGTTCGACGATGAGCCGCAACGCAACTGTCTGCACGCGGCCGGCCGAGAGACCGCGTTTGACTTTGTCCCAAAGCAGAGGGCTCACCTGATAGCCCACCAACCGATCCAGCACCCGGCGGGCCTGTTGCGCATCCACCAGCTTCGGATCAATGTCGCCGGGGTGCTCAAAGGCCTCTCGCACCGCGTCGCGCGTGATTTCGTTGAAAACCACACGATAAAACTTGGCTTTCCGGGAGTGGAGGAGCTCGCGCAGATGCCAGCAGATCGCCTCACCTTCGCGGTCAGGGTCAGCGGCTAGATAGACAGCGCCGGCTTTGTCGGCGGCCGCCTTCAGCCCCTGGATCACTTCCTTCCTGCCTGGAATAATCGTGTAAACGGGCTCGAACCCCTTGGCGATATTAACCCCGAGTTCTTTCTTCGGTAGGTCCCGCACGTGCCCCATCGAGGCCTTCACTGTGAAGTCCGAGCCGAGGTACTTGTTAATGGTCTTCGCCTTAGCCGGCGATTCGACAATGACGAGAGAGTTGGCCATTCCAACGATCAGCCCTGCCCTTTCACAGTTTGCGAATAAAGTTCTTTCCCGGCAACTGCTTCACCAAGCCGCTCATTTCCAGGGTGAGCAGCGCCGCCAGCACGCGCGGCTGCGGAAACGACACCGATCCGCAGATCGAATCCACAAACAGCGCTTCGTCAGCGCGCAATACCTCGAAGACGGCTTTCTGGTCTGGCTCCAGACCCTGCTCGAGGGGCGAAGGGGTCTGTGGTCCTGCTGCAGCCATGTCCGATGCGCGAGCAGGTGGCAAGAGTTGCATGCGGACCGGAGCCGGGAACTCCTCAACGACGTCCAGCCACTGGTCTACCAGCTTCGCCCCCTGTTTGATCAAGAGGTTAGGACCAAAGCTCTGTGCCGAAGTAATGTTGCCCGGTACTGCGTACACCTCGCGGTTTTGCTCGGAGGCCATGCGTGCCGTGATCAGCGAACCGCTGTATTCCGCCGCCTCAACGATGACGGCACCAAGCGCTAGGCCGCTGATGATCCGGTTGCGGATGGGAAAATTCTCCGGCGTCGGAGGCGTCCCCAGCGGAAACTCCGAGATCAATGCTCCCGACTCCACCACTTGTTCTGCCAGTCGCTTGTTCTCGCGGGGATAAATCACGTCAACGCCTGAGCCGAGAACCGCAAGCGTCTTGCCCTTAGCCTCCAGCGCGCCGCGGTGGGCGGCAGAGTCTATGCCCCGGGCCAACCCGCTGACGATGACCAGTTGCCGCTGTGCCAGATCGCTGGCCAACCGATGTGCCACCGAGCTTCCGTAGGCGGTCGGGCGGCGCGTCCCAACTACGGCAACAGCATGTTGGGAGAGCACGCCAACATCCCCACGCACATAGAGCACCAGGGGCGGGTCGCTGATTTCCTGAAGCAGCCTAGGATAACCCTCGCGTCCGTATACAACTAGACGGTAATTGGCCTTCTCCGCCGCGTCTATTTCCTGCTCGGCTTCCTTCAGGCCTGACTGCGCAAAGATTGCCTCCGCCACCCGCGCTGGCAGCCCGCAGCCTTCGAGCTCAGTCAGCGAGGCGTGGTAAACGGCTTGGGGCGAGCTAAAGTACTCAATTAGCTTGTGGGCGCCTCGCACCCCAAGGCCGTCCACACGCGCCAACGCCAGCCAGTAGCGGGTGTTCTCGTCGACTAAAGCCATCTTGCGGAATAACCTGCGTGGCAGGCAGCCTTTCTCTGTCCGAAGGCTGAAGGTTCCGACCACGAGGCGGCCTCCAAACAGCCTCATGGCTACAATGGCAAAAATTTGGGCTTAAGCGCAAGCTCAAAAAAGCGCCCTGCGACTTTGCAGCACCCAGGGCAACACCACAATCGATTCCTAATCAAACGTTGCCGTTTCGACAAGCTCACGGCCCTGAGCGGAGTCGAAGGGCAGGTTGACCCAATAGGTGCGGCTGGCGCGAACCTCCAGGCCTTATGCCTCGGGACGGCAGACCCACGAGCCTGCGCCAGCCCTGTTGTGATGTTATTTCGGAATCGATCTACCAGGAGCACACTCAGGTTAGAGAAAGCGCGAAAGAACCCGAGCTTGGACCTGGGCGCTGCTCTTGCTCACCACCCATGTACCGACATCGGCCGACGCTTGATATAGAACGTTCAAAATCGATCTGACTGCCCGCGCGATCGCCAAGATCATCTTAATTCCCGCCCAAATCAACAACCGCTCCGCCGAGCGGGCGGGATGGTTCGATCGTAATCGAAGCTGGAAGTTCGGACCTTCTCTTGCATACGTGCTAAGCACCAGGAGGGCATAAAAGGCCCCAGCCGCCATCAAGAGCAGCTTTGCCGCCACCCCAGCCAGCAACACTGCCATCTCGCTCATCGCCAACGTCCTTTCCCGCCCTTCACCCGCTAACCACTTAGATTCGGTCACAGCATGACAGGATGCAACGTGAGTTCCAACCTGCATCCCACCCCTAGCTCAACAGCTGGATCAATACGTGAGAATTACCTGCTTCGGCGTTGATCCACCATAGTTGCATTGTGGAGTCAATCCCGAGGCCGAATTGGTTACTGTCCATGCCGGAGTGATCCGGACATAGTTGTCGTTTAAGACAATCTGGTCATGAAAACCAATCGCGCCGGAGTAGTGGGACGCCTCGCCGGCAGGGTAATCGCTGCACTGCGTGATGTTATACACCTCCAGCACACCGCCAAAGGCCCAATTGAAGGTCTGCCCCTCATTTGGGGTGTCAATCAGCTGAGAGAACTTTCCATTTTCGTCATCAATAGCGACGACGTCCCACGTGGGGCAGGTCTTGGTTCCCGCAGAACAGGTGCTGAAGGTATAGCCTTCGATCTGATCTCCGGGGTTAACTGACTCCGGCGTGGCCTCATTGGTCGTGCCGCTTGGGCAGCAGTTCCAGGCGGCGATGCTCCACCCACCAAGCCCGTTGCCATTCCACCCCAAGACCGGCTGAATGATCGACACAACATCGTTGATGTCCTCGAGGCCATTGAAGAAGTACAAGGTCTGGCCGTCGTTGCTAGCTGGGGTGGGGGGGACTGTCCATTGCGAATAGACTTCCTCATAGTCGACAGTGTCATGGATGCTTGCGTATTCAATCCAGGCATGACCGATGAAGGGCGGCTGAGAGTTCCCATCCCCAACGGGCCTCAAATCCCCGACTAGCTTTGTTCCGTCGGCTTCGAAGTGCGGATAGGCGCACGCAAGGGGTTGAGTAGTGCCATTCTTGCGCTCAATAACTTTGAGATCCTCCCGGACTACATCCCCCTCAGCCAGGTGGTTCACACAGCTAGGATGGAAGTAGCCGAATGGCGTGAGGACATAGTCTGCCGGAACTGCCGCCGGGCGGTTTGGTCTGGCTGAGGTTAGAGCTTGGGCTCCGGTGACGATCATCAGCAGAGCGAGCGCGATTACCACAAAACCTGTGAAACGTCTCATTATTCTCTCCCTCCCCCTGTAGGCGTATTTAGACTCGGTCTCGGCAGGGGAGGAGGCAACCTGAGTTCCAACCTGCCTGTGGATCGGCGTGCCGATGCCAGTACGTGTCGTAACTTGCTTACTGCTAATAGGATGATCCGTGCGGCGGACTTAGAGTGCTGTTTCGCGGTGCGGCAAAAGAAGGCTTGGAACCTATCCGAATGTGCAGTGCAGACTATCGGATCAGATAAGCATCCTCTTAGAGGGCCTCCGGCTCTTCGTGTTTGGCGGCGTCGGCAGAAGCAAGGCCGGATTGTGACGCTCGTCACAATGATCGGTGACCTACGTCACCGAAGACTGCTTGTGGGCAGCGTAAGGTTTAGCCTTGCAACCGAGAGGTGCCGGGGCCAAGTCCCAGAGATACAGAAGGTTTAGCCTTGCGACCGAGAAGTGCAGGGGCCGAGTCCTAGAAATACAGAGTGCAACTCGAAAGTGGGCATCTTGCCTTGCTGATTCGGTTGCTTGAAGAGGTTTGGACAAGCTGAAAAGCCTCAACACATAAACTGGCAGCCCATGGACGCCAACGACGTCAAACCACGACTGATCTTTTGGGAGGTTACCAAGGGGTGCAATCTACGCTGCATTCATTGTCGCGCCACCGCTACAGAACTCTCTTCACCAAGAGACCTACCTACTGTTAAAGCCCTGAACTTGATAGAACAAATCTCACAGTTCTGCTCGCCAATCCTGGTTCTGAGCGGTGGCGAACCTCTCTATCGGTCCGACATCTTTGAACTGGCATCCTACGCGACCCATTGTGGATTGCGCGTGGCCCTGGCCACCAATGGCACCCGGGTGTCGAAGGAAGTAGCCCGGCAGATTGTCGAATCCGGCGTGCGGCGAGTTTCCGTCAGCCTCGACGGCGCCGACGCTGCCACGCACGACGCTTTCCGTGGCATCCCCGGGGCCTTTGACGGCGCCCTGCGTGGGTTTAGAAATCTGCGTGAGTTGGGGATGTCGATGCAGATCAACATGACCATCGCGCGCCACAACGCCCTGCAATTGCCAGCGGTGCTAAGACTGGCTATCGAGTTGGATGCCGATGCGCTGCACACCTTCCTGCTGGTGCCCGTAGGCTGTGGCGCGGACATTGCCACCGAGCAGATGGTGCCGGCGGACGAGTACGAAAGGATTCTGAACTGGTTTTACGATCGCTCGAAGGAAGGGGAGATCGAGCTGAAAGCCACGTGCGCGCCCCATTACCTCCGCGTGGTGCGGCAGCGGCGTGCAGCCGAGCGGCGTTCATCATCCGCGGCGCCGTTTTTCCCGCCGTCGGGCGTGCCGGGGATTGCTCGCGCGGAAATGATTCAACCGGGGTCGATGGGCGTAGGCCTGCACCCTCACAGGACGTCCGGCCACCCCCACAACGACGGCATGAACAGCGCGACCAAAGGCTGCTTGGCAGGCACCGGAGTATGTTTCATCTCACACCAGGGTGAGGTGTACCCTTGCGGATACCTCCCCGTCCTGGCTGGCGATTTGCGCCAACAACCGTTTGCGGAGATCTGGCGGAGTGCGGCCGTTTTCCAGCAACTACGCGATATAGGTCACTTGAAGGGCAAGTGCGGGCGCTGCGAGTTTCGGAACGTGTGCATGGGGTGCCGGGCTCGCGCTTACGCTGCCACCGGCAATTATCTGGACGAAGAGCCTTTCTGTAACTACGAGCCGCAGATGCAGCAGGAGTCAGGAGCCAGGATTCAGGGGTCAAGATGAATAGTGAATTGTGAATTGTGAAAAAAGCGCCCCTGGGTTATTACGCGCCGGCGGGACCTCAATTCACCATTCACAGTTCACTACTCACCATTCAAAGGGATTATGTCTACCATCGCTATTGGACCCCGGGCTTCTAACAGCAACCGCCTCCGGTCTCTTGTCTGGCCCCGCGAACACGGCGCCTGGGGCATTCTTTTTGTAGCGCTGATTACCGGCGGTTGCGTCGGTCTGCTCCACGGACAAAGGGTTGCCTTGCTGGCGTTCTTCATTGTGACTGCCGCAGCGCATTTCTGCCTGCGCACGCCGTTTGAGGTCTGGAGGGAAGGTACCCCACTGCGGGCCCGCACGGATGAGGAACGGCAGGCGGTGCTGCTTTCGATGGTCGTCTATGCCACTATCGGCGACACCGCTCTAATTGTCCTCTTGGTCGTGGGGCATGCCTATGGTCTTCTGGCGTTGGGAGCAGTGCCGGTGGCGATGTTCTTCGCTCAACCCCTCTTGCGTGAGAGGCGCCGGCACATGCGCTTCACCGCCGAATTGATCGGCTGCATCGGGCTCACCTCCGCAGCGCCCGGTGCCTACTACGTAGCCACCGGCCACTTCGATTCGACCGCCTTCATTCTCTGGGTGGTGAACCTGGTTTTCGTCGTTAACCAGGTCCAATTCGTACATCTGCGCATCCACACCGCGCACGCGACCGAACGCGCGGTCAAGTTCGTTCGCGGCCGGCACTTTCTCCTTAGCGAGCTTGTGACGGTGCTCATGTTAGCGCTCGGCTGGCGCGCCGGGCTTCTGCCCGGCCTGACCAGGTTGGCCTTCGCGCCCATCCTTCTTCGCGGAGTATTTTGGTTTTTGCGAAAACCGTCCCCGCTCGACGTTCATCGTCTCGGTGTTAGCGAGCTCGTGCACGCGGTGTTCTTCGGGGCACTCGTCATAACCAGTTTTGCCGTGGCCCGCCTTCGGGTGTGAAACGTAGTCGTCTTTGGGCGTGTCGTATTCGTCCCTGTTCGCTTGACGGAGTGAGGGCAGGAACTTGCTGGACATGTTCGTAACAGGGATGATTGTCAGCGATGACGGCCGAGGCCTTTCCGGAACATCTGCGAATCATACCTAAGCGGCGCCACTTCGCGCACGCCAATCCCTTTGTAGTCGGGATGGGCGGGATTGACCAGACAGTTGTGTTCGCTCGGAGCGAGCACCGAGGGCAGCAGTAGCAGACAATGCTCTCCTCGTTGCACGAACTCATCACCGAAGCGGGCCAGTTCCCGAGGCGGAGGGGAGTCGCGCCAGTTTCCCGGCAGATTACCGGGGTCAATCGTTTCTCGCGTTAGATCCTCAGGAATCTCCGCAACAGCTAAAACGAGATCACCCGGGGGATCATCCTGATCGAGGTGCACGAAATACTCCAACATCGCGAGGGATTGATGTTCGGATGCATAGCTCAAGCGGGTCCCAGGGCTCGACCAGCGTCCACCGTAACGGTATGCTCCTTCGCCGTCGAACGGAGCGCGGGCATACGCTTTGCGCAGCACTCGGTATATTCGGCTCAACTGATTCCGCCGTAAGCGACGCGGCCCAGGATGTTCTCAACCTGACGCGCTCCCAACTCGGTGTCAAGGGCGGCCACGGGGGCCAGGCCGCCCAGGGCGCGGTTAGGGCGCTTGAGCCAGCGTATGGCACGCTCACGATCGCCAAGATACTCGTTAGCGATAGCCACGATACGAGCGAACCGATAGAGCCGGTCCGATTCGTGACGGGCCAGCCTTCCGCTGCGACGGCGGCGTTGCAAGCTGCGCGCCGAGAGATCAAGCGCGCTGGCGAGTTCTTTGAGAGTCAGCCCAGAGGCTCGCACCAGCTCCCCGACCACCGCCGGAGGGAAGCCCTCGCGGATCGCCTCGCGCATATCACCATCGCTCGAAAGGGCGTGACCAAGAATCTGTTCGCCCCCTAGCTCTTTGACTACAGCCCGCAGTTCGTTCACCATTCTGTCGCCTATAATAGCGACAAATGGCGCAACGCGTCAAGAGGGACATTTGATCGTATTTCACATGACAGACGATGTTAACTTCACCCCGATTCCTGTAGGATAGGGTTGGGACAGTCGCGTGAGCTTCCGCGGCCGCCACCACACTGACGCTGGTTCGTCGCCGATTCTATCAATTTCTCAAGGAGGACCCGATGGCTCCAATTTCCCGCCGAGACGCCGGCAAACTGATCCTCGGGGGTGCGGCTGGATTGTTGGGAACGCGCCGGCTGACAGCTGTGGAGATGATTAACTCCGTTGTGCGTGGCGTGCAGATTGGCGCCCAGAGCTATTCTTTCCGCGACCGCCCCTTGGGGGCGGCCATACAGGCGTATCGCACCGTCGGCCTGGGCGAGTGCGAGCTCTGGCAGGGGCACGTCGAGCCCGACGAGAGCCAGGGGGAAAAAGCCCTGCGCCAGTGGCGTCTTACTGTGCCGCTTTCACGCTTCCACGACGTTCGCACCCAGTTCGATAACGCCGGGGTTCTGCTTTATGCTTACAACTACAGCTTCCGCAAGGAAATGACCGACGACGAGATCAAGCGCGGGTTTGAAATGGCCCAAGCGCTGGGGGTGAAATACATCACTGCCTCGGCCAACGTCAGCATGGCTCCGCGCGTGGACGCTTGGGCACAACAGTTCAAGATTACGGTGGGCTTCCACGGGCACGACAACACGAAGGACCCGGATGAGTTCTCCACACCGGAGACTTTTGCTC